>JAWFOO010000001.1:0-258217 GCA_032511625.1 Streptococcus mitis
TGTCTCATGAAAGAGATAATAATCATCTAGACACAGACCTCCCTCACTGATACGATGACTAATCTCACCTACTTCTTCATAGGGTTCTTTATCATATCTTCGTTTTTGACTTTCTTGCTTACGGATATAGTCTAGAATTCGATTACGGAACTTAGTTTTGAAGTATTTACGTAAGCGTGGAATATCTTCTGCCAACTCTTCTTCTCTACTAATCAATTCATGTAAGCAAATCATACCCTCTTGGTCCCAATCCGATAGATCCCATAAATGAAGGTAATATTCATTTCTACACTTATATACAATGCCTTGGACTTCTTTATACAATTTTTTAATCATAATGTTCCCCTTTCTAGATACAGTTTAACAGATTCAGAAACACTTTTGGCCCATTTCCCCATTCTGTTCCCTACACCGTCTAAACTGCACAAAAAAGAGAGGACACGCCTCTCTTTGGGTTATTTCTCATCATTCATTTTTGACTTTACTTCATCATAGGATAGTGCATGTGATTCCTCTTCTACTGTTTCAGGCATCTTTCCTGTTTCATAAAGAGATTTAATTTGTGTACTATCCAATGTTTCGTATTTCAATAGTGCTTCTGCAATCAACTTGTGAGTTTCACGATTTGACTGAATAATTTCAGCAGCTTTATTTCGTGCCTCATTTAATAATGAACGAACCTCTTCGTCAATTTCATAAGCTGTTTGTTCTGAAATTGATTTTTGAGGACTCTGTGCACCAAACATAGCATGGTTTCCTTCATATTGAACTGGACCAAGTTTTTCACTCATACCGTACTCTGTAACCATTGCACGCGCCATTTGTGTCGCCTGTTCAAAGTCGTTTGAAGCTCCTGTAGTTTGGACATTAAAGATAATTTCTTCGGCTACACGTCCACCCATTAAGCCAGCCAATTGCTCTTTCATATCTTCTTTAGATAGAAGCATTTGATCCTCTTTAGGAAGTGCAATCATATAACCGCCTGCACGACCACGTGGTACGATGGTAACTTTATGCACAACACGAGCATTCGACAAGACTAGACCAACAATGGTATGTCCTGCCTCATGGTAGGCAACCAATTCACGTTCTTTTTGTGAAACTGTCTTATCTTTCTTAGAAGGACCAGCAATAACTCTATCCTCTGCTTCATCAATATCTGAGGCATCAATTATCGATTTATTGCGACGAGCAGCGACTAAAGCCGCTTCATTCAATACATTCTCTAAATCAGCACCAACAAAACCTGGAGTTTGTTGAGCCACTAATTTCAAATCAACATCTTCTGCTAAAGGCTTGTTCTTAGCATGAACTTTCAAGATTGCTTCACGACCCTTAACATCAGGACGGCCAACCAATACTTTTCTATCAAAACGTCCTGGCCTCAAAAGGGCAGGGTCTAGTACATCTGAACGGTTTGTCGCAGCAATGACGATAATCCCTTCATTTCCCTCAAAACCATCCATCTCAATCAAAAGTTGGTTCAAGGTTTGTTCACGTTCGTCATTTCCTCCGCCAAGACCAACTCCACGTTGACGTCCAACAGCATCAATTTCATCGATAAAGATAATAGCTGGTGCTGCTTTTTTGGCATCTTCAAAAAGAGAACGAACACGACTAGCTCCAACTCCGACAAACATTTCTACAAAGTCAGAACCTGAGATACTAAAGAATGGAACACCTGCTTCTCCTGCAACTGCTTTGGCAAGCAAGGTCTTCCCTGTTCCCGGAGGTCCCTCCAAAAGAACACCTGCTGGAATACGGGCTCCAAGTTTTGTAAATCGTTTTGGATCTTTTAAAAATTCAACAACTTCAACTAGTTCTTGTTTTTCTTCCTCAGCTCCAGCAACATCTGAAAATCTTACTTTAATATCTTCTTTATTTGCAGCTTTAGCCTTACTACGTCCAAAACTCATCGGGTTACGGCTATTATTTCCTCCCATATTTCCCATCATAGAGAATAGGAAGAAGAATAGAATACCGAATGGCACAATGGATACAAGAATATTAATCCACATACCACTTGAACTTTCATGCTTAACAGTTACTTCCGCCTTATGGTCAGAAGCAAGTTTTTGCAATTCTGATACTGTAGTATCTGAAGGAAGAATAATACTTGAAAATTTCTCTACTGTTGTAGCAGAAGGAGAAAAGAACTGGATACCTGTTTCTTCTTTACTTGTTTTAGGATTTTTATAAACACCTGAAACTTCGATAACACTGCCATTTGGTTGGTAAGTCAATTCTTTTACATTGTCATCGGTAATTTCTTTTACCAATTCTGTATAATTAATTTGCTCACTTTTCCCTGCAACACTACCTGTACTAAAATACTGGTAAGCTGTAACTAGGAAAAAAATAAGTAATAACCATAGAAAAGGATTTTTAATTAAACCATTATTTTGTTTTTTCATTAAAAATTGTTCTTTCTAATTTGAATATACTTCTTCTTTCAATACTCCAACATAAGGAAGGTTACGATAGTTTTCTTTGTAGTCTAAACCATAACCTACTACAAACTCATTTGGGATAGTAAAGCAGGTATAGTCTGCCTCAATTTCTACAACACGTCCCTCTGGTTTATCCAACAAGGTTGCAATTTTAACAGAAGCAGCCTCTCTTGCTTTAAACATATCTCTTAAACTCTTCAAAGTTTGACCTGTATCAATGATATCTTCTATAAACAGAACATGTCTTCCTTTGATATCTTGAGTCACATCTTGCTTGATATTGATGACACCACTACTTGCTGTTCCACCATGATAGCTAGAAACCATCATGAAGTCCATTTCAATATGTGTGTCGATATGTTTAACCAATTCAGCCATAAAAGGAATAGATCCTTTTAAAATCCCAACTAAAATTGGATTTTTTCCTGCATAGTCTTTAGTGAGTTGAGCACCTAATTTTTTAGCAGCTTCTGTAATTTCATCGTGTGAAACGAGGATTTTTTTAATATCGTTTTCTAACATTTTTTTACCTATCTATTTTTTCTATATAAAGTACAGTGTTCATTATATCATTTTTCGTGTTTTTACTCAAATTACTGGTCGCAATTCCCAAAATTGAGACAATTTCACCAAATTGCTCAATAATCAGAGCAGATTTTCGTTTTTCCATAGGGATTTTCAAATCAATAAATAGACGTCTTAGTTTTTTTCTATGCCCATTTAGAATCAAAAAATCTCCTGTTTTTCGATGACGAATGTGTATAGATGTTTCCCGTGAAACAGGTATTTGTTGAATTGAATCACCTTCTAAAGGAAGTCCAAAGGAAAACAAATATCCTTGGTAAGATACTTGATTTTGATAGTGTAACACAAGTTCATCTTCCTTTTCATCAGCCTGAGGACTGATTTTACAAATCTGAAACTGTTGATACTCTTTTACTAATTCATAACCATTTTTAAGCGGATGACGATACTGGCTTTTAGTTTTTAAAATTTGTCTAACTTCTTCAAACTGAGCTTTTGTGAGATTCAAATCTGGAAAACGATTCAGATAATCTTCAAGTAAAACTCTTTGTGTCGACTCAGAGTAAGACAATAACTGCTCTAAATTTTCCACATCAATATTCTTAGATAATTCAGCTATAGCTAAGTCATAATCTAAAATTTCATTTCCGATACTTAAGATTGCATCTCTAAATCTAGGATTTTCTTTTTCTAATTCTGGTAAATAAGAATTTCGAATACGATTGCGAAAATAATGATTTTCCTGATTTGATATATCTTCAAAGTGAAAAATTGGTGGAAAGTCTTTTTTCTGAAAATGCAAGAAGGGCCGAATGATTTCTATCTCTCCGACTACTTGCTTCTCCTTAATTCCTGATAGATAGCGCAAGCGAGTCCCTCGAATCAAACGCATCAAAATCGTTTCCACCTGATCATCAGCATGGTGGGCAGTGACTAAAGCTGTCGCACCTGTCTTTTTCATGACCTCTTGAAAAAAATCATAACGAAAATGTCGAGCACGCGCTTCTGAAAATTCTCCTGAAAAATTGCTGATATAAATAGGAAGCTCTGCTTCAGCAGCCAACTTCCTTAATTCCTTTTCTTCCCAATCTGATTCAATTCTCTGCTTATGATTAACATGAGCTAAAATCAATTCAATTTCCAACTCTTTTTGATACGTAGATAACACCTTAAATAGAAACATAGAATCTAATCCACCAGAAAGAGCTAGCACCACCTTAGTATGTTTTTTAAAATATTCTCTCTTGAGAAAATGATTTAAAAAATCTTGTTCCCTCATTTTAGAACCTCATAAACATCCTTGGCTATCTTAGAAATCGTATCATAATCAGAATTTTTAGTGAAAATAGAAAGAATAAATGGAGAATCTGCATAGACAACACCAGTATCATGCTTAAATTCATCCGCATCTCCAATTTTATGAGCTACTTTAACAGAAACACCTTTGGCAATTCTCTCATTATCAAAATCTGTTTTAGTCAAAGACTCTAGCACAAATCCATTTTGATTATAAATAGCTTCCATGGCCTTCCCAGCCATCTTAGAAGAAATCAATTTTTCTTTTGAATCCCAATCATCTCCCATAATAGCAGACATCTTGGATTTAAATGTGGCATCAGATTGGTTTGAAATGTAATATCCCAATAGATTATGAGCTACATTGTCCGATTCTTTAGATACTTTCGTTATTAAGTCCTTGAGAGAATACTCTTTATTATCCTCTTTTTTAGGGAGGCTACCACTTCCCTCTGGTTTATAAGAACCTGGAAAATCATTGACTGCAGATACGTATTTTACAGTCGTGTCTAACTGATAAATCCCCTCATTTATTTTTTCTTGCGTATAATAAAGATAAGGGAGTTTCAAAACACTAGCTGCATACATCTTTTCATCTTGATTGATACCAGCTTCTTTTCCAGTAGTTAGTTGCTTAACATAAATAGAGAAATAATCTTTCTGATATTTTTCAGATAACATTTCTTGGACTTTACTTATCCGATTATCTTCTTCAGAAGTTGATTCCTTATCTACCCATCCAGCCTGATCAATATGTAGAAATTCTCTTCCTTCTACAAACATGGTCTTGTCGATCGATACTTGCGAATAAGCTGATAAGGATGATTTCACTTCTTTTAAGTCATAAGGGCTATTATACAGTTTAAAATCAGATTCTAACCATACTTTTTTGATTGTAGGAGTTACCTCTGACTGATCATATAAAAATCGTTTGTCTGCAGCAATAAATTGATGATTTGATAGCTTAAATACCGGAATTCCTTGTTTATTTAAGCGCCACTCGGTTATTTGAAAACTTGTTTGGGGAGTTAATTTTCCAGATTTCACTACTAAATCTTCATTCGCATAAACAGGAACCTCTCCATAAACCATGGGAGAACTTAATTTTTCTCTAAAATAAATACCAAAGTTAGATTGTGAAAGGTAATAAATTTCTTTCGAAGTATAGACTACTTCTTTTTCTGTGCTAACGACTTTTGAAATGGTCAAAAAACTCGGTAACAACAAAATAATTAAGAATTTACGCATTCTTCCTTTCCTTTTCTTCTTGTAAACGCAATAATTGATTTTTATCAGCCAACTCTTCCAGCTTTTCTTCCGATAGACTCAAAAATTGCTCTATTACATCTAATAAATTTTCCATTTTATCACCTTGGGAGCAAGTCAGGAATCGTATAAACAGCTTCCCGATTCTTAGAATAATAATATTTTGCACGCATGTATTTAGCAGCATAATCTTCATCTTTCAACTTTGTGGCAAAAGCTGTCTCTTTCTCCTTTTCCTCACTCAAGGTTTGATACTGAGTTTGCAATTCTGATAACTGTTGACGTCTTTGGAGTAATTGATGATAGCTTTGAGCAAGATTATAAGTTGGTAAAATGAACAATAAAATCATCAAAATAAGAACCCAACCCATGAAACGATTACGTTTTTGTCGTTCTTTCATCAGATAGCGACGACGTTGGTGTTCATTTTGAATAAAAGAATTATTCAATTGTACGATATTTTTAGACATTTTCTTCTACCCGTGTTTCACTGATAATTTCATACATTCCTGCTGCATCTTCTTTTTTTGTACTATCCTTCATCTCTAGTACTTTTACAAGTAGCAACTTATTGCCAAAGCGAATTTCAACTTGGTCATTAACTTTCAAATCCGTTGAACTTTTGGCCAAGATTCCATTTACCTTGATTCTGCCTTTATCTGCTACTTCTTTTGCGACTGTACGACGCTTGATAATTCGTGATACTTTTAAATATTTGTCTAATCTCATTTTTATTACCTCAAATTATTATTGTATCATTTTTATCTACTTTATAGAAGAAAAATGTTAAAGGGAATTGCCTTCTTTCGATACTTTTATCTCTAATAAACTTTCTCCAAAAATGAGCAGACCTTCTAAAATTTCATAGTCCTTCTTATTTTGGACATCAAATACAACTTCCATTAATCCCTTATTCTCAGTTATGGCTGCTTTTAAATTCGTTGCGGATAAAGATTTAAAATAATCTTGAGCCAAAAACAATCGCTGAGTAATTTTTTCAAATTGAACTGTAATCTTATTTTCTTTTCGTTCCACACGTTGAACAAAGACCTTATCAAGATAAGACTTAACCAAACCAATCTCTAAAAGATAGGCTACCACGTCTGGGTACTCTCCAAAGCGGTCCATCAACTCTTCTTGTAATTCTTCGTAGTTGACACGGTTGTCAATTTGACGAATTTTCTTGTAAATTTCAATCTTATGTCGTTGATCAGAAATATAGGTATCAGGAAGATAGGCATCAATTTGTAAAATCAACTCAGCATTCCCTTTGGTTCTTGTGTTCCCATTACCATGTCGTTTAGCAATAGCTTCCTCCAATAACTGCGAATACAATTCAAAACCAACAGAATCAATGAAACCAGACTGGGATTTTCCTAAAAGATTTCCTGCTCCACGAATCGAAAGATCTCGCATTGCAATCTTAAATCCAGAGCCCAATTCTGTAAATCCTTTAATCGCTTCTAATCTCTTCTCGGAGACTTCACTGATTGATTTTTCTGGACGATACATGAGATAGGCATAAGCAATACGATTACTACGACCGACTCTTCCTCTTAACTGATACAAGGTTGACAAGCCCATATGGTCCGCATTTTCAATAAATAAAGTATTGGCATTTGGAATGTCCACCCCTGTCTCAATAATGGTAGTTGTCACCAAAATATCATACTGACCTTCAATGAAATCCAGTAGAGTATTTTCTAACTGAATCTCACTCATTTGCCCATGAACATAACCAATCGAAGCCTCTGGAATCAACTCCTGTAATTCGTAAACCTTCTGATCAATCGTGTCAACTTTATTGTAAAGATAGTAAATTTGACCTCCACGCTCCATTTCACGCAAGACAGCATCCCGAATTACACTATCATTCTTTTCTAAGACATAGGTTTGCACTGGATAACGATTAGTCGGCGGAGTTTCAATGACAGACAAATCTCTGATTCCCAGCATAGACATGTGAAGGGTACGAGGAATTGGCGTTGCTGTCAAGGTCAGGACATCTACTTGTTTTTTCAGTTCTTTCAAGGTTTCCTTATGCTTGACACCAAATCGCTGTTCCTCATCAATAATCATCAAGCCCAAATCAGCAAACACAACATCTTTTGATAAAATACGATGGGTTCCAATCAAAATATCAACTTGACCCTTTTTCAATTTTTCAAGTGTTTCAGTCTGCTCTTTTTTACTTCTAAAGCGACTCAACACATCAATATTAACTGCAAAATTTTGGAATCGTTCCTTAAAATTCGTATAGTGCTGTTGCGCTAAAACCGTCGTCGGAACTAGAACGACAACCTGTTTGTGATCATTGACTGCCTTAAAGGCTGCACGCATAGCAACTTCAGTCTTTCCAAAACCAACATCCCCAACTAAAAGTCGATCCATTGGCTGACAAGCCTGCATATCTCTCTTGATTTCCTCAACACTACGAAGTTGATCATCCGTTTCAACATAAGGGAAGGCATCATCAAAAGCATGTTGATCCTCATCATCAGCTGAAAAAGCAAATCCCTTCAACTGGCTGCGCTCAGAATAAAGTTTAATTAAATCATCAGCTATATCCTCTACCTGGTTCTTAACTTTTTGCTTGGCTTTTTTGAAATGACCGTCATTTAATTTATTGAGTTTAGGAGCTTTCCCGTCACTTGAAATATATTTGGACAATAACTGAATCTGCTCTACTGGGATGGAAATTTGGTCCCCATTTTGATACTGGACACTGACATAATCACGGTGAATCCCTTTGATTTCAATTGTTTCAATCCCTAGATATTGACCAATTCCATGGATATGGTGAACAACGTAATCTCCTTTTTCAAGTTCATTGTAATCTTTTAATCTCTCTGCGTTTGAAACATGTTGTCTTCGAAAACGACGTTTCAATTTCTTTTGAAAAATCTCATGTTCAGTTATCAATAAAACCTTTTCATCTACAAAATGAAAACCATGTCTGAGACTACCCTCGATTAAGTTTACAGATTCTTTACAAACACTTGACTTATCTCTAGAATCCAATTTAATCTGGTATTCCTCTAAAACATCCTCCAATGTTTTACTTCCCATTGAATTGCTAGACTGCAGGATAATAGTATAATCCATTTTTTTGTATCGCTCAATTTCTTCTTTTAGAAAAGAAAATTGATTGAAAAACTCCTGCATAGGATATTGATTAAATTGATAAATTTGGTCAAACTTGAGATTTCCTAACCCCTTTTGCAGATTAGAGAAAAAGGTAACCGGACTCTGTTTTTTATAGATTTGCTCTGTATCAGCAAAATACTGCATCTCAGAAAATACTTTACTGTTCTGTAATTCTTCTGTAAAGTATTGTGCTAACTCCCTTTCAAAGACTTCATACTGATTCATCAATTTCTGATAATCATCAAAGAATACTGGGGTATCTTTTTCAATATAGTCAAAAACAGTCCATGTCTTGTCATAACACAAAGATAAAAATTTCCGAGAATCTAAATGCACTTGTTTTTGGTAAAAACTCGAAAAAATTTCTTCTAAGTATGATTTTAAAATAGGTGATAACGTTTTTGTAATCTGTTTTTCTAAAGCTGACTGACCTCGTTGATAATCCTTTTCTCTTAAAAGCATATCACTAGCTGGAAAGATAGTAAGTTCTGTCTGATTTTCTTTCGATAATTGTGTTTCGACTTCAAATGACCTGATACCATCAATTTCATCACCAAAAAACTCTATTCGGCAAGGTTCTAACTGGGATATTTCAAAAATATCTAAAATATCTCCTCGCAGACTAAATTCGCCTTGAGTTTGTACTTGTGTAACTTTTCGATAGCCAATTTCCTTTAACTGATGGATAAGCGCGTGTTGATCATATTCTTCACCAACTGAGATTTTTACAATACTATTTTTGAATACATTGGGAGACGGTAAAATCAATCGGCTTGCTGCGATATTACAAACTAAAATCCCTTTCTTAGATGAATCAGTCAAAAAACGCAAGGCTTCAACCCGTGAAATGATTTTTTCTTGTGAAGACATCAAAAACTCGACCATAGGGGAGTCATCTACCAAAAATGGATAGACAAGTTCCTCACCCAAGATAGAGATAAGATCACTAACAAGTCCTTCTGCTTCTCCATAAGTTGACGTCAACAACAAAATCTTATCTTCCTGTCTCAAACTACTAGCAATTGCTAAAGCTTTTGTAGAAGTTGACAAGCCTAACATTAATTGTCTTTTCTTATCTGTCAGATTTTGATGCCATTTTTTTATCTGATCATTTTCTGAGAATAAATCTAATAAGGTCACCATTTATCCATTATACCTCTGCATCGTTTTTTCAAAGTTTTTCTCTTTTAAATAGTAGTTTACAGAATCGTCAACTTTGTCAATAGACTGTAAAATACCAATATAATCATCCTTGTCAAACTTACTCAAAACATGGTTAACAACTGACATTCCATTTTTAGGTCTTCCGATTCCAATCTTAACACGATTAAAGGTTTGGGTTCCAATATGTTGAATAATAGACTTGATACCATTATGACCACCTGCTGAACCTTTTGCTCTTAAACGAATTTTCCCAACTTCCATGTCAAGGTCATCGTAAATGATGAGTAAATCTTCAATATCCAAACCATAATAAGTCAATAAAGCATGAACCGCTTTTCCACTTTCATTCATAAATGTCGTTGGTTTGACAAGATAAATTTTTTCTCCATTTAGGAAAAAGGATGCTAGGTCAGCTTGAAATATCTTATCGTGTGTAAAAGTGACATTCTGTTTCTTCGCTAGTTGGTCAATCAACATAAATCCAACATTGTGTTTGGTCTCAAAATATTTATCTCCTGGATTTCCTAATCCTACAAGTAATTTGGTCATTTATTTTTCCTTTCAAAAGCCAAAAGGGTTGGAATTTTTTTTCCAACCTAATTGACACTATTTATTAAATTTTTAGACATTAAATCGGAATTCCATGATATCGCCGTCTTGGACGATATATTCTTTACCTTCTTCACGCAAGCGTCCAGCTTCTTTTACTGCCTTTTCAGATCCATATTTCACTAGATCCTCATATGACATGGTTACTGCACGGATAAAGCCTTTTTCAAAGTCTGAGTGGATAATACCAGCTGCTTGAGGAGCCTTCATACCACGTTTGAAGGTCCAAGCGCGAACTTCTTTTTCACCAGCTGTGAAGTAAGTTCCCAATCCAAGCAAATGGTAAGCAGCACGAGTCAACTTATCAACGCCTGATTCTGTCAACCCAAGTGCCTCAAGAAACTCTTGCTTGTCTTCATCGTCTAACTCAGAAATTTCTTCCTCAGCACGCGCAGAAATAACGACTACTTCAGCATTTTCTGTCGCTGCAAATTCACGAATTTGTTTGACATAGTCGATAGAGTCAGGTTCTGAAACCACATCCTCATCTACATTCGCTACATAAAGAACTGGTTTAGTCGTCAAAAGGAAGAGACCTTTGACAACTTTTTGTTCTTCATCTGTAAATTCGATGGTACGAGCTGATTTTCCATCTTCAAGGACTGGTTTAATCTTTTGAAGAACATTAAACTCTGCTACTGATTCTTTATCTTTTTGTGTACGTGCCATCTTTTCTACACGCGCATAGCGCTTATTGACTGATTCTAAGTCAGCAAGAATCAATTCTAGGTTAATGGTATCAATATCTGCAAGTGGATCCACAAAGGCATCTTCACGTCCTTGCTCGCGCATGACATTTTCATCATCAAAAGCACGAACTACATGAACAATCGCATCTACTTCACGGATATTAGCCAAGAATTTATTCCCTAGCCCTTCTCCTTTTGAAGCTCCTTTTACAATCCCTGCAATATCTGTAAATTCAAATGTTGTTGGCACTGTCTTTTTAGGAGTAATCATTTCAGTCAATCTTTGTAGGCGTTCATCTGGAACTTCCACCATTCCAACGTTTGGATCAATCGTTGCAAATGGGTAGTTCGCTGCCTCTGCTCCTGCTTTTGTAATTGCATTAAATAGTGTTGATTTACCAACGTTTGGCAAACCAACGATACCTGCTGTTAAAGCCATATTTTCTCATTCTCCGTTTTCATTTCAATCCCTAATATTATAACACAAAAAGGGAAAACTTGCTAACCCTCTAACTAAGGGTTTTCAGTCAATAATTTTATTCATTTTTCGATCAAAATCATAGCGTCCCATCATGACAACATGGTCACAATTGCTACATTTGATTTTGATATCTGCTCCTACACGTGTAATTTCCCAACGATTAGCTTTTTTTCCTGTTGACTTGATTGTGCAAGCATGTGGTTTTTTCATTTCAACAAAATTTCCAACTTGATACATACTACTCTCCTTTTCTTTTTCGATTATATCATAAAAGAGGCGAGCCAGGCTCAACCTCTTTCACTTAATTTGTACGAACTGGTGTAATGAGCTGCATGAAGTCCTCATCAGTGTCCGCTGGCACAAGAGTAAATGGACGAACAGCTGAGATAAAACTAATGGTCACTTTTTCGCTATTTAAAGCTTTAAGAGAATCAATCAAGTAAGTTGGGTTGAAACTAATGGTCAAATCTTCACCAGTAACCTGATCAGTATCGATTTCTTCGTTTACTTTACCAACTTCTGGCGAGTTAACATGAGCGCTAACAACCCCATCTTTTATTTCAAGTTTCACAGTACCATTTTGAGTCGCACTTGATAAAAGGCGAGCACGTTCCATTGACTGGCGTAAATTTACAACATCAAAAGTAATAGTAGTATTAAAGTCTGTCGGAATCAAGCGATCTGTATCAGGATAGTTTCCTTCGAGGAGACGAGTATAGAAGCTAATATTTTCGCTTCTAAAGAGGATTTGATTGTTAGCAAAGAAAATCTCTACAGTTTCGATATCATCTGTAAATACCGCTGAAAATTCGCGTAGAGAACGGCTAGGAATAACGACATCAAAATCATCACTATTTTTCTCAAGCGTTAATTTTTTCTGGCTTAGACGATGAGAGTCTGTTGCCACTGTTTTTAGCTCCTTGTGTTGACTCAATACAAAATGAACACCTGTTAAAATCGGACGACTTTCTTGTGTACTTGCAGCAAATGCTGTTTCATTGATAATTTTCTTGAGTAATTTTGTTTCAAGAATTAAAGGAGTGCTTGCTGAAATTTCTTGGATTCGTGGATATTGTTCACTATCTTTTCCTTTTAGGGTAATTTCTGATTTGCCACTGGTTAAAACAATTTGATTTTGTTCAATTTCTTTAAAATCAAGAGTCACATCAGGTAGACTAGATACAACATTGATAAAGAAAGAAGCTTCAAGAAGGATCGAACCTAAAGAAGTAATTAACAAACCAGCATCTTCATTTTTTTGAGAAATAAAATTTTCAATTGAAATTTGACCATTTGAACCAATTAAAGTAACACCTTCATTAGTCACGTCAATTTTTACGGTTGATAAAATAGGAATAGCATTTTTAGAACTAATAGCTCTCTTAGTAGTATTTAATGCTTGTAGAAATAAATTTTTATTAATTGAAAAATGAATCATGGATTCTCCTTTATTTATTTTTAGTATTAGAAGGATAATAGTAATAATAGAGTCTGTGAAATCTGTGGAAAACAGACTTTAAACAAGTCATATCAAGTTTTTTGGCTTGTTTAAAAAATGTGGATAAAAAAGATAATAAAGTGAAAGTTATCCACAAGTTATTTAATTTTCTTTTTGATTGATTCAATTTCTAAGCGTAAATTATCGTCTTCATCAATCAAAGATTTAATTTTAGCATGGGCATGAATGACTGTTGTGTGATCTTTTCCACCAAATTCCTTCCCAATTTTTGGAAGACTATTATCTGTTAGTTCTCTAGATAAATACATGGCTACTTGACGGGCTAACACAATATTTTGAAGGCGTCTGCTTCCCTTCATTTCTTTGACGCTGACACCATAAAAGTTACCAACTTCATTTTGGATTTTATCAATTGGGATGACGAGCATTTGGTTAACATCTTGTTTACGTGCTCGAATAGCCTCTGCAGCGATATCGATAGTGATATCCTTGATTTTTTTTACTCTGGCAATTAAAGTGATGTCGTTGATTGCTCCTTCAAGTTCTCGGACGTTTGAATCAAATTGCCCAGCTAGGTATTCTAGGGTATCACTTTGGAAATTGTAGTCTAAATGCTCTGTTTTGCTTTGTAAAATGGCAATACGTGTCTCAAAATCAGGTGGTGTGATGTTTTGCGTCAAGCCCCAGCTAAAGCGCGTGACAAGCCGTTCTTCAAGTCCCTCTAGGTGTTTAGGGCTACGATCACTAGTCAGAACAATTTGTTTTTGATTGTTATGGAGAACATTGAAAGTATTGAAAAATTCTTCCTGAGTTGCAACTTTTTTTCCACTCAGCGATTGAATATCATCAATTAACAAAAGATCGAGGCTACGGTAGGTTTTTTTGAATTTATCCATTTCACCCAGTCTCAGATGTTCAAGAAAGTCGTTGATAAAGCTTTCAGCAGGAATGTACTTAACATGTGCATCGGGAATATTTTTCAAAATCTCATTCCCAATGGCATTGAGTAAGTGAGTCTTACCAAGCCCAGGTCCTCCATAGATAAAAAGAGGATTATAGGTTAAGGCCAAATCTTCAGAGACAGCCAAAGCTGCTGATACTGCCCAGACATTTCCATCCCCCTGAATAAAATTATCAAAGGTATACTTTTCTTTTAATCCAGTATCCGAATAAGGAATAGATGCTAACTTTGGATTATAGTCATAAAGAGTTGAATTTGGAGCTTCTTCAACTTGTGAGATAGTCGTATATTGAGGTTTGATGAAAATATAGTGGGGAGTTATTTCAGCGTCATAAATTTCAAATCCAGCAACTACAATAATATCTTTTAGTTGTTTTTCCCAGACCATTTCCATTTCAGATCGTGGTAAAAATATAGTGGCAACATTTTCCTCTACCTTGATGAGTTCAGCTTGAATAGCATAGAAATCATACATGGATCGAGTCAGTCTTTCTTGAGCAAATTCTAATATACGATTCCAAAATTGTTTTTCTTTCAATCCTTTCTCCTCCTTTACTATTTAAAAGTTTAATGCTAGACTTATTTTACCATAGATAGTAAGAATTTTCCACAAGCTGTGAAAAATAATCCACAATGTTATCAAGTTTTATCCACAGATTGGGGATAAAATCAGAAACTGTTGATTTATTAAGCTTTTTATTGAAAAAAATAGTGGATAACCTTGTGAGATAAAAAAATAAAAGAACAGCCTTATTTCAGGCTGTTGATAATTCTACTGTATTCTTCTTGATTTGAAAAAGAAATAATAATTTTTCCATTGTCTTTTTTAGACAATTTGATTTCTACATCTAATCCGAGTAGTTTTTTTAACTGTTCTTCTTCATTTTGTATGAAATAATCATTTTTTTTCTGTTTCTTTTGTTTTTTCTTTGTCAGAAGAGCTTCTAACTTCCTTACAGAAATGTCTTCATATATAATCCGTTGAAAGAAATAGTCTTGTTGTTCCTTATTCAACCCAACTAGAGAACGCGCATGGGCTTGTGATAGTTTGCCATTTTCTACTTCTGAGAGGATCTGTTCTGGCAAGGACAGCAAGCGAATAGAGTTACTGATATAAGGACGAGACTTGCCCATTTTATCTGCAATTTCAGCATGGGTAAATCCTTTCTCTACAAGAGATTCATAGGCGCGTGCTTCTTCTATTGGATTTAAATTTTCTCTTTGCAAATTTTCAATGATGGACTGGACCATCATCTCTTGATCTGAAAGCTGTTTAACAACAGCTGGGATAGACCTTAGACCAGCTAAAAGTGAAGCCCGATAGCGTCTCTCTCCTGCAAGGATTTCATAACCAATAACAGGAGATTGACGAACAATAATCGGTTGAATGACCCCATTTTCTTTAATAGACTGTGCTAGTTCATGTAGTTTTTCTCCATCAAATTCTTTTCGAGGTTGATAGGGATTTTTTTGTATATCTGTGATAGAAATCATTTCAAATTTTTCCATGATTCTACACTAACACATCTTTTCTCTTATGTAAAGCTTTCTTTACATAGATGTCAATTAAGATTCTAAATCACCTGAACTCTTGTCAAGTTTAATAGATGTAGTTTCTTCTTTACCGTTACGATAGTAAGTTATCTTAATGGTGTCTCCGATAGAATGATTGTAAAGAGCACTTTGTAAGTCTGTTGATGAAGCAATGTCTTTGTCGTCTACTTTTGTAATAACATCGTATTTTTCAAGGTGACCATTGGCAGGCATATTGCTCTGCACAGAACGAACAACGACACCAGATGTTACATTGCTTGGAATATTCAGTCTTCTAATATCACTTGTATTAATATTTGAGAGATTGACCATTTGAATTCCCAAAGCTGGACGAGTCACTTTTCCGTTCTTTTCTAACTGTTCAATAATATTGATAGCATCATTTGCAGGGATTGCAAAACCAAGACCTTCTACAGATGTTCCTCCATTTGTGGCAATTTTACTTGAGGTAATTCCTATAACCTGTCCTTGAATATTGATCAGTGGGCCACCAGAGTTACCTGGGTTAATAGCAGTATCCGTCTGGATGGCTTTTGTAGAAATAGCTTGTCCATCTTCAGATTTTAAAGATACATTTCGATTGAGACTAGATACGATACCTTGAGTGACAGTATTAGCATATTCAGAACCTAATGGGCTACCGATGGCAATAGCAGTTTCTCCTACGGTTAACTTGCTAGAATCACCAAACTCAGCTACTGTTGTCACTTTTTCTGAAGAGATTTTGACGACAGCAATATCAGAGAAAGTGTCCGCTCCGACAATTTCTCCGGGTACTTTAGTTCCATCTGACAAACGAATATCTACTTTGCTGGCGCCATTTATAACGTGATTATTGGTGACAATATAAGCTTCTTTATCATTCTTTTTATAAATAACCCCAGATCCTTCACTAGAGATTTGTTGAGAATCTGTGTCAGTATCATCATTGCCAAATACGCTATTTTGTCTGTTTGCCGAATAAGTAATAACAGAAACAACAGCATCTTTTACTTTGTTAACAGCCTGTGTTGTTGAATTTTCGTTCTTATAGGCAGTCTGTGTAATGGTGCTATTGTTGTTAGAGTTGCTTACACCACTTTTTTGAGTTAGTTGGTTTATTGAAAAGCTACCCAAAGCCCCACTAAAAAAGCTAATGACGATAACGACTAATAATTGAAACCATTTTTTGTAAAATGTTTTTAGATGTTTCATATTTGCCTCCATTTGTTTGAAATTACTGAAAGTATAAACTGACTAGCTTAATTATAACTTAAAAACAAAAGTTTTTCACAGATTGTGGATAACTTTCAAAAATCTGTGGTTTTCTCGGCTAAATTTAAGCTTTTGTTTTGTGAATAAGATGTGAAAAAATAGAGAATATGTTAGAATAGAGTCATGAAAATTAAAGTTGTAACAGTTGGGAAACTGAAAGAAAAGTATTTAAAAGATGGTATCTCAGAGTATTCAAAACGAATTTCTCGATTTGCTAAGCTTGAAATGATTGAGCTGGCAGATGAAAAAACACCAGATAAGGCCAGTGAGTCAGAAAATCAAAAGATTTTAGAAATAGAAGGTCAGAGAATTTTATCAAAAGTTGGTGACCGTGATTTCGTTATTGTGTTGGCTATCGAAGGGAAAACTTTCTCATCAGAAGAATTTAGTAAACAATTAGAAGAAGCTTCTATAAAAGGATTTTCTACTCTTACATTTATTATTGGAGGGAGTCTGGGATTAGCACAGGATGTAAAAAAGAGAGCCAATCTCTCTGTTAGTTTTGGCCGTTTAACCTTGCCCCATCAGTTAATGAGACTAGTCCTTGTTGAACAAATCTATCGGGCTTTTACAATACAGCAGGGCTCTCCCTATCATAAATAGAAAATTGACTTTTAATTGAATTTTTGGTAGAATAGTTGCATTAGGTCTCATAGCTCAGCTGGATAGAGCATTCGCCTTCTAAGCGAACGGTCGCAGGTTCGAATCCTGCTGGGATCAATATAGTAGTAAAGCTGGGAATTTTCCCGGCTTTTTTCTTAAAAAAGTACACTTGGGGATAAAAAAATGACAGTTGAGAGAATTTTATCTAAAACAAAATTCCATTTTGTATAATAGTTTTTGTAAGTTAGCTTACAAGAAAAAAACATTTTAGGAGATTTTATTATGAAAAACACAGTTAAATTGGAACAGTTTGTAGCCTTGAAGGAAAAAGACTTGCAAAAGATTAAAGGTGGGGAAAGTAGGGTTTCAGACATCCTCCTTGATTTTCTTTTCCGACGAAAAAAGTAATGAAATAAGGAGAAAGAGTAATGAATTTACTTGGATTTGGGACAGTTATTGTTCATTTTTTAATTATTAGTCACAGTTACCGTTTAATTTGTAAAGGTCAAATAAAAGCAAAGGAACTATACGTTTTTGGTGCTTATACATTACTAGTGGAAGCAGTACTTGAACTTACCTTCTATTTTCTATCTTTAGATGGGTTAGGAATTGTAACATTTTTATTTCCTTTGGGATTATATTCCTATTTTCGATGGATTAAACAGTATGAGAGGGATAGAGGACTATTTCTAAGTTTACTACTATCTCTTTTATATGAGAGCGCTCATAATTTTCTGTCCGTAACTTTCTCCTCTATAACAGGAGACAATTTTGTTTTACAATATTATTACCCATTCTTTTCCGTTGTAACGGTGTTGACCTATTTTGTTGTCTCAAAAATCATTCATTATTTCCACTTAGAACTAACCTATTTTGACAAGGACTACCTTTATCCTTTCTTGAAAAAAGTATTTATTGCTTTACTACTGCTACATGTTGCATCTTTCGTTTCAGATATAGTAAGTACGATTAAACATTTGAATAGTTTTGGAAGTATTTTATCATCTATTGTCTTTATTTCTCTCCTTTTGACCTTTTTTGCAATGAATTCACATAAAGATCAAATGGAGAAAGAGATTGCTTTGAAGCAGAAGAAATTTGAACAGAAACATTTACAAAACTACACAGATGAAATTGTCGGTCTATATAATGAAATCCGTGGCTTTCGACATGATTATGCTGGTATGCTTGTTAGTATGCAGATGGCAATTGACAGTGGTAATTTACAGGAAATTGACAGAGTTTACAATGAAGTTTTGGTCAAAGCCAATCACAAACTGCGTTCAGATAAGTACACTTACTTTGATTTAAACAACATAGAAGATTCAGCTTTACGAAGTTTGGTTGCTCAGTCAATTGTCTATGCTCGAAATAATGGTGTAGAGTTTACACTGGAAGTAAAAGATATAATTACTAGACTACCAATAGACCTTCTGGATTTGGTTCGTATTATGAGTGTTTTATTGAACAATGCTGTCGAAGGATCGGCTGATAGTTATAAAAAGCAGATGGAAGTAGCAGTTATTAAGATGGAAACTGAAACAGTTATTGTGATTCAGAATTCATGTAAAATGACGATGACTCCTTCAGGAGATCTATTTGCTTTAGGATTCTCTACTAAGGGAAGAAATCGTGGGGTCGGATTAAATAATGTGAAAGAACTACTAGATAAGTACAATAACATTATTTTAGAAACAGAGATGGAAGGCAGTATATTTAGACAAATCATTAGATTTAAGAGGGAATTTGAATGAAAGTTTTAATTTTAGAAGATGTTATTGAACATCAAGTGAGACTAGAGAGAATATTGGATGAAATTTCGAAAGAATCGAATATTCCAATATCATACAAGACAACGGGAAAAGTTCGTGAGTTCAAGGAATATATTGAAAACGATGAAGTAAACCAGCTTTATTTCCTAGATATCGATATTCATGGAATTGAGAAAAAGGGATTTGAAGTGGCTCAGCTCATTCGTCATTACAATCCTTACGCTATTATCGTCTTTATCACCAGTCGATCAGAGTTTGCAACTCTAACCTATAAATACCAGGTATCAGCCCTAGATTTTGTCGATAAGGATATTAATGATGAGTTATTTAAGAAGAGAATTGAGCAAAATATCTTCTACACGAAGAGTATGTTACTTGAAAATGAAGATGTGGTAGATTATTTTGACTACAATTATAAGGGAAATGATTTAAAAATTCCTTATCATGACATTCTGTATATTGAAACGACAGGAGTTTCTCATAAATTGCGCATTATTGGTAAGAATTTTGCCAAAGAATTTTATGGTACCATGACAGATATTCAGGAAAAGGACAAACATACTCAGAGATTTTATTCTCCTCACAAGTCATTTTTGGTAAATATAGGCAATATCAGAGAAATTGATAGAAAGAATTTAGAAATTGTTTTCTATGAAGACCATCGTTGTCCTATTTCAAGATTAAAAATTAGAAAATTAAAAGATATTCTAGAGAAAAAATCTCAAAAGTGATTGACAATTAGTAAGAAATTGATATAATGGTTATATCTGCTACAGATAGAAGGTCCGTTGGTCAAGGGGTTAAGACACCGCCTTTTCACGGCGGTAACACGGGTTCGAATCCCGTACGGACTATTTTATCCGCCATAGCTCAGTTGGTAGTAGCGCATGACTGTTAATCATGATGTCGTAGGTTCGAGTCCTACTGGCGGAGTATAGATAAAAGGGAACATAGTGTTGTTCCCTTTTTTGTATCAATTTGTATCACCAAGCATCTTCATAAGGAAATCTGTTATTTCTTGAGGACTTTCTTTTTTTCCATGTGCAATCCAAGTTTGACAGACACCAAAAAGTGCATGAGTTAGATAGATGCTACTATATTCTAATTCAGTGGTATTGAGATTTAGTTGCATAAATCGCTTTTGTAAATCTGTGCTGAGCATGATATGAAGTTTATTTCTTAAGAAATTTTGGATTTCTTTAGTCCCATTTTCAGAAAGCAGAGCAGCCAGAAGTGGTTCTGACTCTAGATATTCAAATACTTCTAGAATAGCATCTCTTTTGTGATGAGCATGTTTTTGAAAAATATATTCAAATGTATGAAATAGCTTGCTTTGATAGTGCTCGATCATATCATACTTATCCTTATAGTGCGTATAGAAGCTGGAACGACTAATTCCGGCCTTTTCTGCTAACTTGACAGTAGAAATTTGATCAAATGGTTGTTCCATCAGTAATTCTACCATAGCATTTTCAATAGTTCGCTTTGTTTTTAAGCGTTTGTTACTTTCTTTCATATTTCCTCCTTGTAAACAAATTAGACTATATGTCTAAAAATGGATTTTTTATCTTGTAATTTAGATTTTTTATTGTATAATCTATTATATCAAAATTTTAGACAATATGTTTAAAAAAGGAGAAACTATGTTTAAAGAATGGAAAGCAATTTTTAAAAAACCAACCTTTATTATTGTCATGATAGGGATTTCTCTTATTCCCGCTCTGTACAATATCATATTTTTGTCATCAATGTGGGATCCATATGGTCAAGTGTCTGACTTACCTGTGGCAGTTGTCAATAATGATAAAGATGCCTCTTATAATGGTAATAGCATGTCTATAGGAAAAGACATGGTGTCTAATTTAGAGCAAAATAAATCATTGGATTTTCATTTTGTAGATGAAGAAGAAGGTAAGAAGGGTCTAGAAAACGGTGATTATTATATGGTAGTCACTTTGCCAAGTGACTTGTCTGAAAAAGCAGCTTCTATTTTAACGGATCACCCTGAGCAAATGCAAATCGATTATCAGACTTCAAGTGGCCATAGTTTTATTGCCAGCAAGATGAGCGATTCTGCTATGACACAATTAAAGCAGAGTGTTTCTACCAATGTAACCGAGACTTATACTAAAGCTTTCTTTAACAAGATGGTCGATTTAAAGGATGGTATGAGTCAAGCAGCGTCTGGTAGTGAAAAACTAACTGATGGAGCGAATCAGTTAGTGGCAGGAAGTCAAACATTAACTACTAACCTACACTCTTTAGCAGATTCAAGTTTAACATTTTCAAATGGAACGGAGCAGTTTACTAAAGGATTATCCTCTTATGTCTCTGGTGTTGAACAACTTCATCTTGGCTTAGGGAATTTTAATAGTGGTTTAGTTACATATACTGGTGCAGTGAGTCAATTAGATAGTGGGTTAGGTCAATTATCTTCTAAAAGCCCTGAATTAGTGAGGGGAATTAATCAATTATATACTGGTGTAGAATCTTATACTGGCGGTGTTTCTAAGCTCAATGCTGGTCTTAATCAATTTTCATCTGGTGTTAGTGCCTATACAAACGGAGTGGGAAATCTTGCAACAGGTGCTAATCAGTTATCTAATCAATCAGCTACACTTCGAATGGGTGTGGAGCAATTAAGTGAAGGAATTCAACAACTTTCTAGCAAGTTAGATGCTTCGTCTGAGCAAAAAGATCAAATTAATCAATTATCTTCTGGTTTGAATCAGTTAAATCAAGCTATTCAAAATATTGATGTTGGAGATACAAAACAATTAGATTCTGTTTTATCAAGTATAGTATCTCTTTCTAATCAAATGTTAGCAAGTGCTCAGTCTGATAAAGCGACTACATTAGCTAATATTCAATCGACAGCAGCTTATCAATCATTGACAAGTGAGCAACAAGCTGAGATAAGCGCTTCTGTATCTCAAAATTCGACTGATAGTATTCAATCAGCACAGTCAATTGTAGCTTTAGTTCAAGGTTTACAAGGAAGTTTAGAAAACTTACAAAATCAATCTTCTAATCTTTCGACTTTAAAAAATCAAGCTAATCAAGTATTACCTATTGCTTCTACTTCTTTGACAGGATTGTTAAGTGGATTAAAAGAGATACAAGGAGCTGTTGCTAGCAAATTAGTTCCTGCCAGTCAGTCTATTACATCGGGTGTAAATGCATATACTGCAGGTGTTGATAAAGTTTCTCAAGGCGCAAGTCAACTAAGTGAAAAGAATTCCACCTTGACAGATAGTCTGGTTCAACTAGTTTCAGGCTCAACTACCTTGACACAAAAATCTTCTAACTTGACAGCAGGAGTTGGTCAATTAGTTGAAAAAACTCCAGAATTAGTGTCTGGTATTGAAAAATTATCAACTGGCTCCAACCAATTGAATCAAAAGAGTCAAGAATTAATGGCAGGAGTTGATAAATTACAATCAGGATCTGGTCAATTAGCAGACAAATCCAGTCAGTTACTTTCAGGTGCTTCTCAATTAGAGAATGGAGCTAATAAATTGGCAGATGGATCTGGTAAACTTGCAGAAGGTGGAACAAAGTTAACTTCTGGATTGGAAGGTTTACAGATAGGAGTTGCTTCTTTGGGACAAGGATTAAGTAATGTTAGAGATCAACTTAAATCAGCATCAACGGAATCTCAAAATGCAGAGATTTTGTCAAATCCACTCAATCTTTCAAAAACAGACAATGATCAAGTTCCTGTAAATGGAATTGCAATGGCTCCTTATATGATATCAGTTGCTCTCTTTGTTGCAGCAATATCAACGAATATGATCTTTGCGAAGTTGCCTTCAGGACGTCATCCAGAGAGTCGTTGGGCTTGGTTGAAATCTCGAGCAGAAATAAATGGTATTATAGCTGTTTTGGCAGGAATTTTGGTATATGGAGGAGTTCATCTTATTGGTCTAACGGCTAATCATGAGATGAGAACATTTATTCTCATTATCCTAACAAGTTTAGTATTCATGTCCATGGTGACCGCTTTAACAACATGGAATAGCCGTATAGGAGCTTTCTTTTCTCTTATTTTGCTTTTATTACAGTTAGCATCAAGTGCAGGTACTTACCCGCTTGCTTTGACAAATGATTTCTTTAGAGCTATTAATCCCTGGTTACCAATGAGTTATTCAGTTTCGGGATTACGACAAACAATCTCTATGACAGGAAATATTCATCATCAAGTCATTTTCCTTGCCGTGATACTAGCTCTATTTATTGGTTTAGGTATGCTAGCCTATCAACCTAAGAAAATGGAAGAAGATTAAAAAAATCGACCGATTAATTGGTCGATTTTTTATGCCTTAGATGACTTTCGTCTGTGATTATAGGTTCCAAATAGTAAGAGAGAAGTAAAGGAACAAATTGCTCCAGTAATAAAACCATTGGGAATAAAGGAAAGTGTAATAGTTCCTTTCCCTTTAGGAATATCAACTTTCATAAAACCAGTTTGAGCTTGTTTAATTTCTATTTTCTTACCATCTTGGTAGGCAGACCAACCTTTGTCATAAGGAATGGTGAAGAAAATAGATGTATCTTGTTGGACATCATATGTAGCAAAAACCTTGTTTTTAGAAGTTGATACTGTTACAGGCTGTTCTTTGATTTTTTGAATTGCCTCAGTTAAAGTTTGGGTATCTAAACGATAGAAGGTAGGAGATTCAAATGATACTTGTGAATTTTCAGGGAAACTAACATTGATATTGAAAGTCTTTTTCTCTTTTGTATAGCCTAGATTAAAGAAGGAGAAGACATTATCAGTTGTAAAAGTTTTCTTTTCTCCATTTACAAGGATGTCAACTTTTTTTTGTTTGTCATTAGAAAAGTGAAGGTTTATGAAAGAAAGATAAACTTGACTGTTTTCGGGAACCTCAATTTGATACTGGATTTCTGCATCCTCATTTGAATAACTTGTAACACTAATCAAATCATCAGTATTTTCAGTTTTTTCATAAGGTATTGGAGAAAAATAATCAAAATTGACGTTAGCAAGTTGATTTAAAAACGAGGCCTGATTATCCAAGGTATGTTCATTGAACTTGACATCATTGTAAACAGATTGACTAGCAAATGCAATCGGAAGAGAGTATTGATTTTCATATAGGGTAAGATTATCTTTTTGATAGATATCTTTAAAACCATACTTATCACTAGGACTGTCTGAGATATTGTATTGGATTCCAAATAAACTATCAGCCAAAATACTATTATTTGCATAACGGAGATTGAGATTAGTCCCAGAGGATTTAAACCCAAGTTTATCCAAAGTAGAGCTTGCTGAACGATTTCGAACAGATGAAAATTGAGAGATTCCATTGTAGTTGAATTTCATACTGTCATTTCCTGTCTGAGTCTCTAGTTTCTCAGTACGAGTAAATTGATTTCCAATATATGTTGAGAAAGATTCCATAGCTGGGATATCTCGATTATATGCACTTCGAGAAGCAAAGCCCCATTCTTTAGCAATTCCGTCCATTTGAGATGAAGCATTTAAACTTATTTCAACTATTATAAATAAAGAGATTAGAATGGTAAACAGATTCACAGAGATAAACTTTTTGATAACTGCAAGGAGTAAAAGCGAATAGACAACCAAAAATTCAAGAGTAAGCAGAATATTCAAATCTGTTAAAAAAGAATAATGTGATTTTAGATAGATGGTAGCTAAAAATCCTGTTACTATAAGAAAAAGCGAAACTAAAAAATTCCAGATTTTAATTTCTTTTAGACGATTTAAGACTTCCGCTGCTGTGTAAATTAACAAGGTAGAGAAAATCCAAGCATAGCGATGTAAAAACATGTTTGGAGTATGCATGCCTTGCCAAAATAAATCAAGAGCTTCAATATAAAAGCTGGCAATTAGAAATGCAAAGAAAATTGCATAGATAAGTTTCATGTGAAACTTAATGGATGTCAGTGTAAAAAATAAAATGGTCAAAATAAAGGGAAGTAGTCCAACAAAAATCATTGGGATGGCCCCATACTTTGTTGTATCAAAGGAACCGATGAATTGCTTAGCAAAGATATCAAGATACCAGCTACTTTCAGTTTGAAACTTTGTAATTTCAGTTAATTTTTCCCCATGTGTCTGTAAATCAAATAGAGTAGGAAGAGTCAGAATCAAACTAGCCATACCAGCTAAAAAGGAGGTAACTATGAAATCAAGAAAAGATGATTTTCGAGTTTTAAAGTCCCAAGAAATTTGGCAGAGATACCAGAAAATAAGAAACAATGCTGTCATATAGCCAAAATAATAGTTTTGGATAAATAAGATTGACAGACTTGTAAAGTACAATAGGAATTTCTTTTCAGTTGTCAGTAGATGTAAACCAGTTATAATTAAAGGAATCAAGATAAAAACATCTAGCCAGGTTTTTATCTCTAATTGACTAACAGAAAAACTCATCAGAGCATAGGAAGTAGATAAAGCTAGTTTTAAAGGCTTAGGAATCGATTGAAATAATTTATTTAAACTAAAGTAAGTTGACAGTCCAATCAATCCAAATTTTAAGAGAGTTGTCAGATAGACAGCATCTGGCATATTCGTTAGATCAAAAAAGTAAACCAGAGGCGCGAGAAAACTACCCAAGTAATAACTAGATAGGGCATAGAAATTTAATCCGAGGCCACTTGTAAAGGTGTAAAACAGACTACCATTTCCATGTAGGATATTCCTTAGAGTTATATCAAAAATAACGTATTGATGAAAGCCATCTCCTAATAGAGGAGAGTTGTCACTATTCCAGTAGATACCTTGAGATAGGTATACTCCTGTCATAATCAATACAGGAATGATGAAAGAAACAAAATAGGTCCAATATGTTTTAAAAAATGATTTCATGTTACCTCGTAGAATGATAGAAAACTCAGTGGGTTACCCCAACTGAGTTTTGAAGTCTTATTTAATCTTTCCAAAGTTCTTTAACTTTTGCTTGTACTTCTGCATTTTCTAGGAATTCATCATAGGTTTCATCGATACGATCGATGACGCCATTTTTAGACAAGACAATGATATGGTTAGCTAAAGTTTGAATAAACTCGTGGTCATGACTGGCAAAGATGATTGATTCTTTAAAGTTTTTCAATCCATCATTCAAGCTTGAGATAGATTCCAAGTCCAAGTGATTGGTTGGATCATCGAGGACAAGCACATTTGATTTCAAGAGCATGAGTTTTGAAAGCATGACACGGACTTTTTCTCCCCCTGACAAGACATTTACAGGTTTGTTAACCTCATCTCCAGAGAAGAGCATACGGCCGAGGAAACCGCGTAGGAAAGTATTGTCATCTTCTTCTTTACTTGCAAATTGACGCAACCAGTCAAGGATTGATTCTCCCCCTGCAAAATCGGCCGAGTTATCTTTTGGTAGGTAAGATTGACTAGTTGTAACTCCCCACTTGACAGTTCCTTCATAGTCAATATCTCCCATGATTGCACGAATTAATGCAGTCGTTTGGATGTCATTCTGTCCAATAAGAGCTGTCTTATCACCTGGACGCAAGATAAAGCTGATATTATCTAAAATAGTCTCACCATCAATCTTTACAGTTAGATTTTCTACTGTCAAGAGATCATTACCAATTTCACGCTCCGCTTTAAAGTTGATAAATGGATATTTACGACTAGATGGAACAATCTCTTCTAGCTCAATCTTATCAAGCATTTTCTTACGTGATGTTGCTTGTCTTGATTTAGAAGCATTAGCAGAGAAACGAGCTACGAATTCTTGCAATTGCTTAATTTTTTCTTCTGCTTTAGCATTACGGTCTGCTAGCAATTTAGCAGCAAGCTCAGAAGATTCCTTCCAGAAGTCATAGTTTCCGACGTAGAGTTTGATTTTTCCAAAGTCAAGGTCAGCCATGTGAGTACATACTTTATTCAAGAAGTGACGGTCATGAGATACTACGATAACTGTGTTATCAAAGTCAATCAAGAAATCTTCTAACCATGTAATTGATTGGATATCCAAACCATTGGTTGGCTCGTCCAAGAGAAGAACATCTGGTTTACCAAAAAGTGCTTTAGCAAGGAGAACCTTTACTTTCTCACCGTTGGCCAATTCACTCATATTTTGGTAGTGCAACTCTTCTGGGATATTTAGGTTTTGAAGTAGTTGAGAGGCTTCACTTTCTGCTTCCCAGCCTCCAAGCTCGGCAAACTCTCCTTCAAGTTCGGCAGCACGGACTCCGTCCTCATCTGAGAAATCTTCCTTCATGTATATAGCATCTTTTTCCTTCATGATGCTATAAAGTTTTTCATTTCCCATGATAACGACATCAATAGCACGTTCATCTTCATAGTCAAAGTGATTTTGACGAAGAACAGAGAGACGTTCATCTGGACCAAGAGAGATGTGACCAGTAGTAGGTTCGATATCTCCAGCTAAAATTTTTAAAAAGGTTGATTTTCCGGCACCATTAGCACCGATTAATCCATAGGTATTTCCTTCTGTAAATTTGATATTGACATCATCAAAAAGTTTGCGATCACTAAAACGTAGTGAAACATCAGATACTGTAAGCAATGTTTTTCTCCTATATGTGTAATACATTTATTCTACTAGAAAATACGGAAATATTCAAATTTTTATCTGTCAATTTTGTGTAAATTATATTTACAATTTCCTTTACACAAAAACATAAATAGCAAGACTGATTTATTTTGATAAATTACGGTTATTTCATTAAAAAAATGCTATAATTGAAGGGACTATATCGAAGGAGAACAAAATGACTAAACCCATTATTTTAACAGGAGACCGTCCAACAGGAAAATTGCATATTGGACATTATGTTGGAAGTCTCAAAAATCGAGTATTATTACAGGAAGAGGATAAGTATGATATGTTTGTATTCTTGGCTGACCAACAAGCCTTGACAGATCACGCCAAAGATCCTCAAACCATTATAGAGTCTATCGGAAATGTAGCTTTGGATTATCTTGCAGTTGGATTGGATCCGAGTAAATCAACTATCTTTATTCAAAGTCAAATTCCAGAATTAGCTGAGTTGTCTATGTACTATATGAATCTAGTTTCATTAGCACGTTTGGAACGAAATCCGACAGTAAAAACAGAGATTGCTCAGAAAGGGTTTGGAGAAAGCATTCCGACAGGATTCTTGGTCTATCCAATAGCTCAAGCAGCTGACATCACAGCTTTCAAGGCTAATTATGTTCCTGTTGGGACAGATCAGAAACCAATGATTGAGCAAACTCGTGAAATTGTTCGTTCTTTTAATAATGCATATAACTGTGATGTCTTGGTAGAGCCGGAAGGTATTTATCCAGAAAATGAGAGAGCAGGGCGTTTGCCTGGTTTAGATGGAAATGCTAAAATGTCTAAATCCCTTAATAACGGTATTTATTTAGCTGATGATGCGGATACTTTGCGTAAAAAAGTAATGAGTATGTATACAGATCCAGATCATATTCGAGTGGAAGATCCAGGTAAAATTGAAGGAAATATGGTTTTCCATTATCTAGATGTTTTTGGTCGTCCAGAAGATGCTCAAGAAATTGCTGACATGAAAGAACATTATCAACGAGGTGGTCTTGGTGATGTGAAGACCAAGCGTTATCTACTTGAAATATTAGAACGTGAACTTGGTCCTATTCGTGAGCGCCGTATCGAATTTGCTAAGGATATGGGAGAAGTTTATAATATGCTTCAAAAAGGTAGTGAAAGAGCACGTGAAGTTGCAGGTCAGACCCTATCTGAGGTTAAAGGAGCAATGGGACTTCACTACTTTAACTAGGTTTATTTTACAAGAAACTATCATTTCTATCTCGAAGAAAAGATAGTTTTTTATTTACCCCTGTAACATTTGACAAATTTTTATAGAATGGTATGATAGATACAATATAAAAAGAGTCAAGCTCAAAAAGAAAGAAAAGAGGAAACTTCGAATGTCTAATTGGGACACTAAATTTTTGAAAAAAGGTTTTACCTTTGATGATGTATTGCTTATTCCAGCTGAAAGTCATGTGTTGCCTAACGATGCAGATTTAACAACTAAATTGGCAGATAATTTGACTTTAAATATCCCAATTATTACCGCTGCCATGGACACAGTTACAGAGAGTCAAATGGCCATTGCTATTGCTCGTGCAGGCGGTCTCGGAGTTATCCATAAAAACATGTCAATTGCTCAACAAGCAGATGAAGTTCGTAAGGTAAAACGTTCTGAAAATGGAGTTATTATTGATCCGTTCTTCTTGACACCTGAACATACAATTGCTGAGGCTGATGAGCTTATGGGACGTTACCGTATCAGTGGTGTTCCAGTTGTTGAAACACTTGAAAATCGTAAATTAGTTGGTATTTTGACAAACCGAGATCTTCGTTTTATTTCAGATTATAACCAACCAATTTCAAATCATATGACCAGTGAGAATCTTGTGACTGCTCCTGTGGGTACAGATCTTACAACAGCTGAGAGTATTCTTCAAGAACACCGTATTGAAAAACTTCCTTTGGTAGATGAAGAAGGACGTCTTTCTGGCTTGATTACTATCAAAGATATTGAAAAAGTTATTGAGTTTCCAAATGCGGCTAAAGATGAGTTTGGTCGTCTTCTAGTTGCAGGTGCAGTAGGTGTTACTTCAGATACATTTGAACGTGCAGAGGCTCTTTTTGAGGCAGGAGCTGACGCAATTGTTATTGATACTGCGCATGGTCATTCTGCAGGTGTCTTGCGTAAAATTGCTGAGATTCGTGCTCACTTCCCAGATCGTACTTTGATTGCTGGAAATATTGCAACAGCTGAGGGTGCACGCGCACTTTATGAAGCGGGTGTAGACGTTGTTAAGGTTGGTATTGGACCAGGTTCTATCTGTACTACTCGTGTGATTGCTGGTGTTGGTGTTCCGCAAGTAACAGCTATCTACGATGCTGCAGCTGTTGCGCGTGAATATGGTAAAACGATCATTGCTGACGGTGGAATCAAGTATTCTGGAGATATTGTAAAAGCCCTTGCTGCAGGTGGAAATGCTGTTATGCTTGGATCAATGTTTGCTGGAACAGACGAAGCACCAGGTGAAACTGAAATCTTCCAAGGACGTAAGTTCAAGACTTACCGTGGTATGGGATCAATTGCTGCTATGAAGAAAGGTTCAAGCGATCGTTACTTCCAAGGTTCTGTCAATGAAGCAAACAAACTTGTTCCAGAAGGAATTGAAGGTCGTGTTGCTTATAAAGGTGCGGCAGCTGATATTGTCTTCCAAATGATTGGAGGTATTCGCTCTGGTATGGGTTACTGTGGTGCAGCTAACCTTAAAGAACTACACGATAATGCTCAATTTATTGAAATGTCTGGTGCTGGTTTGAAAGAAAGCCACCCTCACGATGTACAAATTACTAATGAGGCACCAAATTATTCTATGTAAAAGAAATGAAAAGAACTCCTACGAAAACAGGAGTTCTTTTACAATATTGTCAAGTTTCATTTACAATAACTTTACCATCTTGAATAGTGAAAATACTTAGATTTTCTGGTAAATTTTGAAGATGATCTAAGCTTGTTGTTGTAATAAAGGTTTGGATTGAATGAGAAATCGTTTCTAATAATTTTAGTTGTCTAGTGTTGTCAAGTTCACTCATAACATCGTCAAGCAATAATATCGGAGATTCTGTAGTAATACTTTCCATTAACTCGATTTCTGCTAATTTTATAGAGAGGACGAGACTACGATGTTGACCTTGACTTCCAAAACTAGCATCCATCCCATTTATATAAAAAGAAATGTCATCCCGATGAGGACCAACACCAGTGTTCTTTTTAAATAAATCTCTGGACATACTTTTTTCTAAAGCAATTTTGAAAGATTCTGATAAGTCTTCTTTGTCAGTTATATTGACAGAAGATTGATAGGATATTGACAACTCTTCAATCTGATTAGAGAGTTCAAAATGTTTCTTACGACCAAATGATTCTAGTTTTTTTATGAAATCTAAGCGGTGATTCATTACACGACATCCATAATCAACTAGCTGATCATCTAAGACTGAAAGGAAGGTTTCATCTATTTTTTGAGCTGATTTTAGGTAAGTGTTTCTTTGCTTTAGGATGTGGTTATAATTGGTTAAATCTGATAAATAGATTGGCTTAATTTGTCCAAGCTCCATATCAATAAATTTTCGTCGAATTGTAGGTGCTCCTTTAATTAGTTGTAAATCTTCAGGAGCAAATAAGACAACATTCATGTGTCCGACATAATCTGAAAGTCGTGCCTGTTTTAAATGATTAACTTTTGTCACACGCCCTTTTTGTGTTAGTTCGATTTCGAGAGGAATGGATCCAGTTTTTTTCTGAACAAGACCTGAAAGATGAAGCTGTTCCTCATCAAAATGAATGAGATTTTTATCTGTTCGAGTTCGATGACTGCGTGTTAAGGCTAAAAAATAGATAGCCTCTAACATATTTGTTTTACCTTGTGCATTGCGTCCTAAAAAGACATTTAATTTAGGATTAAAGTCTATTTTCGTCTCTTTGTAGTTACGAAAAGTTTTGAGAGATAGGTGTTTTAGCCACATGATTATCTACCAGGGAATCGTGGAGCTTGTTTGCTTTTTGGTGATGAAGTAGGTTTAGAGTCGTCTTTTTTTACTCCCTTATTCATCTCCTTGACAAGTTTAGCGATTCGTTCTTTTTCAACTTTATCATCTTGGTATTCATCCTGTTCTTCAGAAGTAGGTTGTGTCAACAAGATGTCAATATTCAGGTCAGGGATGTCAATTTTATCACCAATACGAAGTTTTTTACCACGACGATTTTCTAATTCCCCATTAAAGTAAACAGAATGTTCAGAGAGAAATGATTTAATAGCTCCTCCGCTATGTGTAATTCCAAGTTCTTTGAGTAGTGCTTGGAGGGTAATAAATTCTTCAAATAATTTGTATTCCATAATTCACCTCAATCTTTGGTATTATACCATATTTTCCTAAAAATAGTGAGAGAAATAGGGAGAAATGTAAGCGATTTTTATTTCAAAAGTGTTACAGAGAACAAGAAAATTTCAGTTTTTCGTGATATAATAGAAGTCTGTATATAAGGAGGTAAATCATGGAGTTAGTGCATGGAATTTCAACACATTTTATCCAATCAAAAAAGTTTAAAACGAACAAAATCGCCGTGCGTTTTACCACTCCATTATCCCTCGATACGATTGCAGGTCGCATGTTGAGTGCGAGTATGCTAGAGACTGCTAATCAGATGTATCCCACTTCTCAAGATTTGAGAATACATTTAGCCAGTCTATACGGTACAGATATGTCAACCAATTGTTTCAGAAGAGGGAAAAGTCATATTGTAGAATTGACATTTACCTATGTTCGTGATGAGTTTTTAAGTAGGAAAAATGTGCTAACTTCTCAGGTTTTGGAACTAGTAAAAGAAACTCTTTTTTCCCTCGTAGTAGTTGATAATGGGTTTGATCCTGCCTTATTTGAAATTGAGAAAAAACAATTACTAGCAAGTTTAGCAGCTGATATGGATGATTCTTTTTATTTTGCACATAAAGAATTGGATAAATTGTTTTTTCATGATGAACGTCTTCAATTGAAATATAGTGATTTACGAAATCGTATTTTAGCTGAAACTCCACAGAGTTCTTATTCTTGTTTCCAAGAATTTTTGGCCAATGATCGAATAGATTTCTTTTTCCTAGGTGATTTTAATGAGGTCGAAATTCAAAATGTATTAGAATCATTTGGCTTTAAAGGTCGAGAAGGAGATGTGACGATTCAGTATTGTCAACCTTATTCCAATATTCTTCAGGAAGGTATGGTTCGAAAAAATGTGGGACAATCCATTTTGGAATTAGGTTATCATTGCCCTTCTGAATATGGTGATGAGCAACATTTACCCATGATTGTAATGAATGGTTTACTTGGTGGATTTGCTCACTCTAAACTATTTACAAATGTCCGTGAAAATGCTGGATTGGCTTATACTATTTCAAGTCAGCTTGATTTGTTTAGTGGATTCTTGAGGATGTATGCTGGCATTGATCGAGAAAATCGGAATCAGGCTCGAAAAATGATGAATAATCAACTGCTTGATTTAAAAAAAGGTTATTTTACAGAACTTGAGCTAGAGCAGACCAAGGAAATGATTCGTCGATCTTTGTTGCTTTCTCAAGATAATCAATCTTCATTGATTGAACGTGCTTATCAAAATGCCTTACTTGGAAAATCTTCAGCAGACTTTAAAGGTTGGATTGCAAAACTCGAGCAAGTTGACAAAGATGCTATTTGTAGAGCAGCTAGTAATGTGAAATTACAAGCAATTTACTTTATGGAAGGAATAGAATGACAAAGGTTGTTTTTGAAGAAAAGTACTATCCAGCTGTAAAAGAAATGGTTTATCGAACTCGTTTGTCAAATGGCTTGACAGTTGCTCTTTTGCCTAAAAAGGAATTTAAAGAGGTTTACGGGAGTGTAACTGTCCAGTTTGGTTCGATAGATACGCTTGTCACAGACGTTGACGGAAATGTAAAAGAATATCCTGGAGGAATTGCTCATTTTCTTGAACATAAATTATTTGAGAGAGAAGATGCTAGCGATTTGATGTCAGCTTTTACGAGTCTAGGTGCAGATAGTAATGCCTTTACAAGCTTTACAAAAACAAGCTATCTTTTTTCAGCAACGGATCATTTTTTAGAAAATTTAGACTTACTTGATGAATTGGTAACATCAGCACATTTCACCGAAGATTCCATTTTAAGAGAGCAGGATATTATCCAGCAAGAACGAGAAATGTATCAAGATGATCCAGATTCGTGTTTATTCTTTTCAACTTTAGCGAATTTGTATCCTGGCACACCTTTAGCAACTGATATAGTTGGCAGTGAGGAGTCCATTTCCCAAATAAATCTAACTAATTTGCAAGAAAATTTTACAAGATTTTACAAACCTGTAAACATGTATCTGTTTTTAGTTGGTAATTTTGATGTGGATCAAGTACAGGACTATTTTGAAAGAAAAGAACTGGAAGATTTAGATGTTCAGGAACTAGCAAGAGAAAAGTTTGTTTTACAAGCTGTAAAGCAAACAGACAGCATGAGGATGGAAGTATCTTCTCCCAAACTAGCGATTGGTGTTAGAGGTAAACAAGAAGTTGCTGAAGCGGATTGCTATCGACATCATATTTTATTAAAATTATTATTTGCAATGATGTTTGGTTGGACTTCGGATCGTTTTCAAAAATTATATGAATCAGGTAAAATTGATGCGTCCTTATCTCTGGAAGTTGAAGTAACAAGTCGCTTTCATTTTGTTATGTTGACAATGGATACAAAAGAGCCAGTTGCTTTATCTCATCAGTTTAAAAAGGCTATTCGTAATTTCACAAAGGATTTAGATATTACAGAGGATCATTTAGACATTATCAAAAGAGAGATGTTTGGAGAATTTTTCAGTAGCATGAACTCTCTTGAATTTATTGCAACGCAATATGATGCTTTTGGACAAGGTGAGACAATCTTTGATTTGCCGAAAATTTTACAGGAAATTACTTTAGAGGATGTCCTTGATGCTGGACACCATTTAATAGATGATGGTGACATAGTTGATTTTACAATATTTCCATCATAGTAACCTATCATAATCGACACTAGAAAGAAGGAATGACAAGTATGAGGAAAAAAACAATTGGTGAGGTTTTACGTTTAGCTAGAACCAACCAAGGGTTAACTTTAGAAGAATTACACAAAAAAACAGAAATTCAGTTGGATATGTTGGAGGCAATGGAAGCTGATGATTTTGATCAACTTCCTAGTCCATTTTATACTCGTTCTTTTTTGAGAAAGTATGCGTGGGCAGTTGAACTTGATGAGCGAATTGTCTTGGATGCTTATGATTCTGGGAGCATGATTACTTATGAGGAAGTAGATGTTGATGAAGAGGAGTTGACAGGTAGGAGACGTTCAAGTAAGAAAAATAAGACATCATTTTTACCTTTATTTTATTTTATACTCTTTGCCCTATCGATTGTCATTTTTCTGACTTATTATGTTTGGAATTATCTCCAGACTCAACCGGAGAATTCATCTACGTCTAGTTATAGTGTGGTCCAAGCAACAAGCTCGACTAGTTCTGTAACTTCATCTTCAAGTAGTAGTTCATCAAGTAGTTCTTCAAATATAGAACCTGCTATAAGTGTATCAGGTGAAGGAAATTATGTAGAAATCGCTTATAAAACGAGCAAGGAAACTGCAAAATTGCAATTATCAGTGTCAGATGCTAGAAGTTGGGTTAGTGTTTCAGAAAGTGATCTTGAGGGTGGTGTGACTTTATCATCGGATAATAAAAGTGCGGAAACAAGCGTTTCAACTAAAAATCCTGTGACAATTACTTTAGGTGTTGTCAAAGGTGTTGCCTTAACAGTAGACAATCAGACTGTTGATTTATCGAAATTAACAGCTCAGACTGGAAAAATCGCTGTAACCTTTACTAAAAATTAAGGAAAAACGAATGAAAAAAGAACAAATTCCAAATCTCTTAACAATAGGTCGAATTCTCTTTATACCTATTTTTATCTTTATTTTAACAGTAGGAAATTCGATAGGGAGTCATATAGTAGCAGCTATTATCTTTGCTACTGCTAGTATTACAGATTATTTAGATGGATATTTAGCTCGTAAATGGAATGTGGTCAGTAATTTTGGCAAATTTGCAGATCCTATGGCGGATAAGCTACTAGTTATGTCTGCTTTTATTATGCTGATTGAGTTAGGTATGGCTCCAGCTTGGATTGTTGCAGTGATTATCTGTCGTGAGTTGGCTGTGACAGGTTTAAGACTTTTATTAGTTGAAACTGGTGGAACAGTTTTAGCAGCAGCAATGCCTGGAAAAATTAAAACTTTTAGTCAGATGTTTGCCATTATTTTCTTGCTATTACATTGGACTTTGCTTGGTCAAGTTCTACTTTATGTAGCCTTGTTTTTCACTATCTACTCTGGCTATGATTATTTCAAGGGTAGTGCCTATGTATTTAAAGGGACATTTGGTTCGAAATGAAATCAGTAATTGATGTAAAAAATCTTTCTTTTCGCTATAAGGAAAGTCAGGAATATTACGATGTGAAGGATATTACGTTTCACGTGAAACGTGGAGAATGGCTTTCGATTGTAGGGCATAATGGTAGTGGTAAATCAACGACGGTTCGCTTAATTGATGGCTTACTGGAAGCAGAATCCGGAGAGATTGTAATTGATGGCCAACGGCTGACTGAGGAAAATGTTTGGAATATACGTCGTCAAATCGGTATGGTTTTTCAAAATCCAGACAATCAATTTGTTGGAGCGACTGTTGAAGATGATGTTGCCTTTGGTTTGGAAAATCAGGGACTTTCTCGTCCTGAAATGAAAAAGAGAGTGGAAGAAGCTCTGGATTTGGTTGGCATGTTGGACTTTAAAAAGAGAGAGCCAGCACGTCTATCAGGTGGCCAAAAGCAACGTGTGGCTATTGCAGGTGTTGTAGCCCTAAGACCAGCTATTTTAATCTTAGATGAAGCAACGAGTATGTTGGATCCTGAGGGACGTAGAGAACTGATTGAGACAGTAAAAGGAATTCGGAAAGACTATGATATGACGGTCATTTCCATTACACATGATTTGGAAGAAGTTGCCATGAGTGATCGTGTGTTGATCATGAAAAAAGGGTCAATTGAATCAACTAGTAGTCCAAGGGAGCTTTTCTCTCGAAATGATTTGGATCAAATTGGATTAGACGATCCTTTTGCTAATCAATTAAAACATTCTTTGAGCCAGAATGGCTATGATTTGCCTGAAAATTATTTGACAGAAAGTGAGCTAGAAGATAAGCTATGGGAATTGCTCTAGAAAATGTGAGTTTTACGTATCAAGAAGGGACTCCCTTAGCGTCAACAGCTTTGTCAGATGTTTCTTTGACGATTGAAGATGGTTCTTATACGGCCTTAATTGGCCACACAGGTAGTGGTAAATCAACTATTTTACAACTATTAGATGGTTTATTGGTGCCAAGCCAAGGGAGTGTGCGGGTTTTTGATACCTTAATCACCTCGACTTCTAAAAATAAAGATATTCGTCAAATTAGAAAACAGGTTGGCTTGGTATTTCAGTTTGCTGAAAATCAGATTTTTGAAGAAACGGTTTTGAAGGATGTTGCTTTTGGACCGCAAAATTTTGGAGTTTCTGAAGAAGATGCGGAGCAGATTGCGCGTGAGAAACTGGCTCTGGTTGGAATTGATGAATCACTTTTTGATCGTAGTCCGTTTGAGCTATCAGGTGGACAAATGAGACGTGTCGCCATTGCAGGCATACTTGCCATGGAACCAGCTATATTAGTCTTAGATGAACCCACAGCAGGCCTAGATCCCCTGGGAAGAAAAGAGCTGATGAATTTGTTCAAAAAACTCCACCAGTCAGGGATGACCATTGTCTTGGTAACGCATTTGATGGATGATGTTGCTGAATATGCGAACCAGGTATATGTGATGGAAAAGGGACGTTTAGTTAAGTTTGGTAAACCTAGTGATGTCTTTCAAGATGTTGTTTTTATGGAAGAAGTTCAGTTGGGAGTACCTAAAATTACAGCTTTTTGTAAACGATTGGCTGATAGAGGCGTGTCATTTAAACGATTACCGATTAAGATAGAGGAGTTCAAGGAGTCGCTAAATGGATAGTATGATTTTGGGGCGTTATATCCCAGGGGATTCGATAGTTCACCGATTGGATCCACGCAGCAAATTACTGGCTATGATGCTACTGATTTTGATCGTTTTTTGGGCTAATAATCCCTTGACGAATCTGATTCTTTTTATAGCGACAGGGATCTTTATTGCCTTGTCAGGAGTATCTCTTTCATTTTTTATTCAGGGCTTGAAGTCTATGTTTTTCTTGATTGCCTTCACAACTATTTTTCAACTGTTTTTCATTTCTAATGGGAATGTTTTATTTGAGTTTTCGTTTGTGAGAATCACGGATTATGCTTTGCAACAAGCTGGAATTATCTTTTGTCGCTTTGTATTGATTATTTTCTTTTCTACTTTGTTAACCTTAACGACCATGCCCTTAAGTTTGGCATCAGCTGTCGAAGCTCTATTAGCACCTTTAAAGAGTATGAAAGTTCCAGTTCATGAAATTGGATTGATGCTGTCTATGAGTTTGCGTTTTGTCCCAACCTTGATGGATGATACGACGCGGATTATGAATGCACAGAAAGCGCGTGGAGTGGATTTTGGAGAAGGAAGTATTGTTCAAAAGGTGAAGGCTATGATTCCCATTTTGATTCCTCTTTTTGCGACAAGTTTAAAACGTGCAGATTCCTTGGCTATCGCTATGGAAGCGCGTGGTTATCAGGGGGGAAAATGCAGAAGTCAATACCGACAACTGAAATGGACTAGAAAGGATACGCTGACCATTCTTGTTATTATCGTACTTGGTTGTTGCTTATTTTTCTTAAAATCTTAGTAGCTTTCAGGAATTGATAAAAAATTACTGTAACAGTTTTTGATATGAAGGTAGGGATATGAACCGTTTTAAAAAATCAAAATATGTCATTATTGTTTTTGTCACTGTTTTGCTTGTGTCAGCTCTCTTAGCGACGACTTATTCAAGTACAATTGTGACAAAATTAGGAGATGGAATCTCATTGGTTGATAGAGTTGTTCAAAAACCTTTTCAGTGGTTTGATTCTGTCAAATCAGATTTGGCTCATTTGACACGAACTTATAATGAAAATGAAAGTTTGAAGAAACAGATTTACCAATTAGAAGTTAAATCAAATAAGGCGGAAAGTTTAAAGACAGAAAATGAACACCTGCGCCAATTGCTTGATATGAAGTCCAAATTACAAGCTACAAAGACTTTAGCAGCAGATGTTATTATGCGTTCTCCAGTATCTTGGAAGCAGGAATTGACCCTGGATGCAGGTAAATCAAAAGGGGTTTCTGAAAATATGTTAGCCATTGCAAATGGTGGTTTGATTGGGAGTGTTTCAAAAGTGGAGGACAACTCTACTATGGTCAACCTTCTGACAAATACGGAAAATGCTGATAAGATTTCTGTTAAAATTCAACATGGTTCTACAACAATTTATGGAATTATTGTTGGCTATGACAAGGAAAATGAAGTTCTAAAAATTAGCCAATTAAATAGTAATAGCGATATTAGTGCGGGAGATAAGGTGGCCACTGGTGGATTAGGAAACTTTAACGTTGCTGATATTCCTGTTGGTGAAGTGGTTGCTACAACGCATAGTACAGACTATTTGACAAGAGAAGTAACAGTTAAATTAAGTGCAGATACTCATAATGTGAGTGTGATAGAATTAGTGGGGAATTCATAATGAGACAGTTGAAGCGGGTTGGAGTATTTTTATTGCTTCCTTTCTTTGTTCTAATTGATGCCCATATTAGTCAGCTTCTGGGCTCATTTTTTCCCCACGTGCAGTTGGCTAGTCATTTTCTATTTTTGTTTCTCTTATTTGAGACGATTGAGGTATCAGAGTATCTCTATTTAGCATATTGTTTTGTAGTGGGTTTGGTTTATGACATTTACTTTTTCCACTTGATAGGGATTGCGACTTTGTTGTTCGTCTTGTTGGGAGTATTTCTCCATAAATTTAATAGTGTTATTTTATTGAATCGTTGGACGAGAATGTTGGCAATTATTGTCATGACTTTTCTATTTGAGATGGGAGCTTATATACTTGCATTAGTGGTAGGTTTAACTGTGGATGGTATGTCTTTATTTATAGTCTATAGTTTAGTACCATCAATGATTTTGAACCTTATATGGATGATTATTTTTCAGTTTATTTTTGAAAAGATTTACCTATAAGAAAGAAATAAAAATGTAACAAAGGCGTAATATTCATTAGGCCTTTTTTTGGTATACTAGTAGTGTCTTTAAAAGAAGGAGTATCTACGAAATATGAAGAAAAAAATCTTAGCGTCACTTTTACTAAGTACAGTAATGGTTTCTCAAGTAGCTGTTTTAACAACTGCGCATGCAGAAACGACTGATGACAAAATTGCTGCTCAAGATAATAAAATTAGTAACTTAACAGCACAACAACAGGAAGCCCAAAAACAAGTTGATCAAATTCAGGAGCAAGTATCTGCTATTCAAACAGAGCAATCAAACTTGCAATCTGAAAATGATAGACTACAAGCAGAATCTAAAAAGCTTGAGGGTGAAATTACAGAACTTTCTAAGAATATTGTATCTCGCAATGATTCATTGCAAAAACAAGCTCGTAGTGCTCAAACAAATGGAGCTGCAACAAATTACATCAATACAATTGTAAATTCAAAATCAATTACAGAAGCTATTTCACGTGTTGCTGCAATGAGTGAAATCGTGTCTGCAAACAACAAAATGTTGGAACAACAAAAAGCAGATAAAAAAGCTATTTCTGAAAAACAAGTAGCAAACAATGATGCAATTAATACAGTTATTGCAAATCAGCAAAAACTAGCTGATGATGCTCAAACATTAACTACAAAACAAGCTGAATTGAAAGCTGCAGAATTGAATCTTGCTGCTGAAAAGGCTACTGCAGAGGATGAAAAAGCAAGTTTACTTGAGAAAAAAGCAGCAGCGGAAGCAGAAGCTAAAGCAGCTGCAGAAGCAGAAGCAGCTTACAAAGCTAAACAAGAAAGTCAACAACAAACAGTTGTTGCTTCTGGGAATACAACTTTTACAGCAGAAGTTCAAGCAGTCTCTGAATCATCTTCAAGCTATACTCCTGCATTAGTGAAACATCGTCCAACATATAGCACAAATGCGTCAAGTTATCCAACGGGTGAGTGTACATGGGGAGCTAAGACATTGGCACCTTGGGCTGGAGATTACTGGGGTAATGGAGCACAGTGGGCTACAAGTGCAGCTGCAGCAGGATTCCGTACAGGATCTACACCTCAAGTTGGTGCGATTGCATGTTGGAATGATGGTGGATATGGACACGTAGCCGTGGTTACAGCTGTTTCATCATCAACAAGTATCCAAGTATCTGAATCAAACTATGGTGGAAACCGTACAATCGGAAATAAACGTGGATGGTTCAATCCGACTACAACTTCAGAAGGTTTTGTAACATATATCTATCCAAACTAATGAATAAAACGAAGAGGCTCAATTTGAGTCTCTTTTATGATTTATATAGTTAACTTACTTTAAAAATCTACTAAAATAGCTTGAAAATATTGAAAAAGTATGGTAAAATGAAATTTGTCGTGTGAACGATAATACTCATTCTTGATGAATTGTGAAACAGTTGCCCTTGGGTCGTTTTGCGAGTTGAAGTCAAGAAGAGGAAAAAACAAAAAGGAGAAATACTCATGGCAGTAATTTCAATGAAACAACTTCTTGAGGCTGGTGTACACTTTGGTCACCAAACTCGTCGCTGGAACCCTAAGATGGCTAAATACATCTTCACTGAACGTAACGGAATCCACGTTATCGACTTGCAACAAACTGTAAAATACGCTGACCAAGCTTACGATTTCATGCGTGATGCAGCAGCTAACGATGCAGTTGTATTGTTCGTTGGTACTAAGAAACAAGCAGCTGATGCAGTTGCTGAAGAAGCAGTACGTTCAGGTCAATACTTCATCAACCACCGTTGGTTGGGTGGAACTCTTACAAACTGGGGAACAATCCAAAAACGTATCGCTCGTTTGAAAGAAATCAAACGTATGGAAGAAGATGGAACTTTCGAAGTTCTTCCTAAGAAAGAAGTTGCACTTCTTAACAAACAACGTGCACGTCTTGAAAAATTCTTGGGTGGTATCGAAGACATGCCTCGTATCCCAGATGTTATGTACGTAGTTGACCCACATAAAGAGCAAATCGCTGTTAAAGAAGCTAAGAAATTGGGAATCCCAGTTGTAGCGATGGTTGACACAAACACTGATCCAGATGATATCGATGTAATCATCCCAGCTAACGATGATGCTATCCGCGCTGTTAAATTGATCACAGCTAAATTGGCTGACGCTATCATCGAAGGACGTCAAGGTGAAGATGCAACAGCAGTTGAAGCAGAATTTGCAGCTTCTGAAGCTCAAGCAGATTCAATTGAAGAAATCGTTGAAGTTGTAGAAGGCAACAACGCTTAATTCATATAAATAGTAATTACCTAGGAGGGCGGGGCTTAGCCCGGCTCTCCTATTTTTAAAAAAATATAGGAGAATCAAAATGGCAGAAATTACAGCTAAACTTGTAAAAGAGTTGCGTGAAAAATCTGGTGCCGGTGTTATGGACGCTAAAAAAGCGCTTGTAGAAACAGACGGTGACATCGAAAAAGCGATTGAATTGCTTCGTGAAAAGGGTATGGCTAAGGCAGCTAAGAAAGCTGACCGTGTTGCTGCAGAAGGTTTGACGGGTGTTTATGTTAACGGTAATGTTGCAGCAGTTATTGAAGTAAACGCTGAAACTGACTTCGTTGCGAAAAATGCTCAATTCGTTGAATTGGTAAATACTACAGCTAAAGTTATTGCTGAAGGAAAACCTGCTAATAATGAAGAAGCACTTGCTTTGACAATGCCTTCAGGTGAAACTCTTGAAGCTGCATACGTATCTGCAACAGCAACTATCGGAGAAAAAATCTCATTCCGTCGCTTTGCATTGATTGAAAAAACAGACGCACAACACTTTGGAGCTTACCAACATAACGGTGGACGTATCGGTGTTATTTCAGTTGTTGAAGGTGGAGACGAAGCACTTGCTAAACAATTGTCAATGCACATCGCAGCGATGAAACCAACAGTTCTTTCTTACAAAGAATTGGATGAGCAATTCGTTAAAGATGAGTTAGCACAGTTGAACCATGTTATCGACCAAGACAATGAAAGCCGTGCAATGGTTAACAAACCAGCTCTTCCACACTTGAAGTATGGATCAAAAGCTCAATTGACTGATGATGTTATTGCCCAAGCTGAAGCTGACATTAAAGCAGAGTTGGCTGCAGAAGGTAAACCAGAAAAAATCTGGGATAAGATCATCCCAGGTAAGATGGATCGCTTCATGCTTGACAACACTAAAGTTGACCAAGCATACACACTTCTTGCACAAGTCTACATCATGGATGACAGCAAGACAGTTGAAGCATACCTTGAATCAGTTAACGCTTCAGTAGTTGAGTTCGCTCGCTTTGAAGTTGGTGAAGGTATCGAAAAAGCTGCAAATGACTTTGAAGCTGAAGTTGCAGCTACAATGGCAGCAGCTTTGAATAACTAATAATAAAAAGAGGAAGCAGATTTGCTTCCTTTTTCATATAAAAAAATTTTATAAAAAAAATTAAAAAGCCCTTGTTAAAGGGCTTTGTGTATTTAGGAGACTACACTTCAAATTCATAGAGTGCTGTAGAGAGATAACGTTCACCGTTATCTGGTGCTAGAGCAAGAACTTTTTTACCTGTACCTAATTTCTTGGCAACCTCGATGGCTCCGTAGATAGCTGCAGCTGAAGAAATCCCTACAAGGAATCCTTCTTTTCCACCAATCTCACGGCCGAGTGCTAGTGCATCGTCTGATGTTACACGAACAATACCATCATAGGCATTTGTATCAAGTGTATCAGGAATAAATCCAGCTGAGATACCTTGAATTTTGTGTGGTCCAGGTTTTTCACCAGATAGAATAGCAGATTCGTCTGCCTCTACTGCAAAAACTTGAATGTTAGAATTTGCTGATTTGAGTGCATGAGAAACACCAGAAATCGTTCCACCGGTACCCACTCCAGCAACAAAGGCATCTAGTCCATCTTTACCGAAAGCAGCTAGTATTTCAGCTCCTGTTGTTCTTTCGTGTACTTCTGGATTTGCTGGGTTGTCAAATTGAAGAGGAAGGAAACCATCACGTTCAGCAGCGATTTCTTGAGCTTTAGCAATAGCGCCTTTCATTCCCTCACTACCAGGAGTTAGGACGAGTTCAGCACCATAAGCTTGGATAATCTTACGTCGTTCTACACTCATAGTTTCAGGCATAACGATGACGACTTTATACCCTTTAGCAGCACCTACCCATGAAAGTCCAATACCAGTGTTTCCACTTGTTGCTTCAACAATTGTAGAACCTGGTTTCAAAATACCGTCTTGTTCAGCTCTTTCAATCATGCTAAGAGCAATACGGTCTTTTACAGAAGAACCAGGGTTAAATGCTTCAAGTTTTACATAGACATCTGCAGCACCTTCTGGCACAATGTTGTTGAGTTTAACAATCGGAGTTTGACCGATTAGTTCAGTAATGTTGTTATAAATAGACATATGAATACCTCTTTGTATAAGATATCTCTAGTATAACGCTATCTATACCATTTGTAAAATATAGAAATCCTATCGAAGTGATAGGATTTTTTTATATCACAGGTCTAAGCCATTAATTTTTTAGCGATTGTGATAAGCTAATTCTAGTAAATAGGTGTAAAGTGGAACGATATCTGTTTTCTTTTTGAATTGCTTCATTTTCTAGTAGGTTTGGGCAAGCATCTTTTTATTTTGCTAATTAAAGTAGCGGTGAGAATGTCAGTGAAACACTGTATTATCTATTATTTACACTAAGTTTACAGGAACTTCAACTTCTCGTAAACCTTGATCAGTTAAGGTAACTTTTCCATGAAAAAATTCTACCAGTGCAGCTTTAATATTTTCTTTTTCTTCTTTATCAACATAAATCATCGTATCGACTTGATCTGTAAAGTTTGTCTCAAGTTCCATTAGATCATGTTCCTTAAGAAAGTTACTATACTCTTGGTACTGAGCGTAAGACATTTGAATAGCAATGCCAGCTTGTTCCTTTATTTCAATGATGCCAATTTCTTTGACAGCTAAGGCAACACTGCCAGCGTAAGCACGAATCAATCCTCCAGCGCCTAGTTTAATGCCACCAAAGTAGCGTGTCACGACTACACAGACATTAGTAAGATTGTGATTTTCTAGTACCCCAAGCATGGGAACTCCAGCAGTACCACTGGGCTCACCATCATCACTTGTACGTTTGATTTCACTACGTTCTCCAATAATGAAGGCAGAGCAGTTATGCGTAGCTTTGTAGTGTTCTTTTTTGATGGCAGTAATGAAGTCACGAGCCTCTTCTTCGCTATAAACACGCTTGGCATGGCAGATAAAGCGAGATTTTTTGATTTCTTCTTGGACTTGACCGTCCTCTTTAATTGTTCTAAATTCCATGATTTAATTGTACTAAAAAATCATTTAAAGCGCTAGGTTTTTACGAATAAAGAAGTATGAAAGTAAATCCAAATTATCTCGGTCGGTTGTTTACGGAGAATGAATTAACTAAAGAGGAACGTCTGTTGGCGGAGAAACTTCCAGCAATGAGAAAGGAGAAAGGGAAACTTTTCTGTCAACGTTGTGATAGTGCTATTTTAGATGAATGGTATTTGCCCATCGGTACTTACTATTGTAGGGAGTGTTTACTGATGAAGCGAGTCAGGAGTGATCATGCTTTATACTATTTTCCGCAGGAGGATTTTCCGAAGCAAGATGTTCTTAAATGGAGTGGTCAATTAACTCCTTTTCAAGAGAAGGTATCAGAGGGACTGATTCGAGCAGTAGACAAGCAGGAGCCAACCCTAGTTCATGCGGTAACAGGAGCTGGAAAGACAGAAATGATTTATCAAGTAGTAGCTAAAGTGATCAATGCGGGTGGTGCAGTATGCTTGGCTAGTCCTCGCATAGATGTTTGTTTGGAGCTGTACAAGCGCCTGCAAGATGATTTTGCTTGCGAGATATCTTTACTACACGGAGAATCAGAGCCGTATTTTCGAACACCACTAGTTGTTGCGACAACCCATCAGTTATTGAAGTTTTATCAAGCTTTTGATTTGCTGATAGTGGATGAAGTAGATGCCTTTCCTTATGTTGACAATCCCACGCTTTACCATGCTGTCAAGAATAGTGTAAAGGAGAATGGCTTGAGAATCTTTTTAACAGCGACTTCGACCGATGAGTTAGATAGGAAGGTCCGTTTAGGAGAACTAAAACGATTGAGCTTGCCAAGACGATTTCATGGAAATCCGTTGATTATTCCTAAACCTGTCTGGTTATCGGATTTTAATCACTGTTTAGAGAAAAATCGGTTGTCACCAAAGTTAAAGTCCTATATTGAGAAGCAGAGAAAGACAGCTTATCCGTTACTCATTTTTGCTTCAGAAATTAAGAAAGGGGAGCAGTTAAAACAAATTTTACAGGAGCAATTTCCAAATGAGAAAATTGGCTTTGTATCTTCTGTAACAGAAGATAGATTAGAGCAGGTACAAGCTTTTCGAGATGGAGAACTGACAATACTTATCAGTACGACAATATTGGAGCGTGGAGTTACCTTCCCTTGTGTGGATGTTTTCGTAGTAGAGGCCAATCATCGCCTTTTTACCAAGTCTAGCTTGATTCAGATTGGTGGACGAGTTGGGCGAAGCATGGATAGACCGACAGGAGATTTGCTTTTCTTCCATGATGGGTTAAATGCTTCAATCAAGAAGGCAATTATGGAAATTCAGCAGATGAATAAGGAGGCGGGGCTATGAAGTGCTTATTATGTGGGCAGACTATGAAGGCTGTTTTAACTTTTAGTAGTCTCTTACTTCTGAAAAATGATGTCTCTTGTCTTTGTTTAGATTGTGATTCTACTTTTGAGAGGATTGGAGAAGAGAACTGTTCAAACTGTATGAAAACAGGTTTGTCAACGAAGTGTCAAGATTGTCAATTTTGGTGTAAAGAAGGAGTTGAGGTCAGTCATAGAGCGATTTTTACTTACAATCAAGCTATGAAGGATTTTTTCAGTCGGTATAAGTTTGATGGAGACTTCCTTTTAAGAAAAGTTTTTGCTTCAGATTTAAGTGAGGAGTTAAAAAAGTACAAAGAGTATCAATTTGTTGTAATTCCCCTAAGTCCTGAAAGATTGCTCGAGAGGGGGTTTAACCAGGTTGAAGGTTTAGTTGAAGCAGCAGGGTTCTCTTTTCAAGACTTACTAGAGAAGAGAGAAGAGCGGGCCAGTTCTTCCAAAAATCGTTCAGAACGCTTGGGGACAGAACTTCCTTTCTTTATTAAAAGGGGAGTCACTATTCCTAAAAAAATCCTACTTATAGATGACATTTATACTACTGGAACAACTATAAATCGTGTGAAGAAGGTGTTGGAAGAAGCTGGTGCTGAGGATGTAAAAACATTTTCCCTTGTAAGATGAGGAAAAAATTTGCAAAAATAAAATGAAAGCGTTATAATGAAATCAGAAAAACAAAAATGTTTAGAAAGAAGGTACTCATATGATTAAATATAGTATCCGTGGTGAAAACCTAGAAGTAACAGAAGCAATTCGTGATTATGTAGTTTCTAAACTCGAAAAGATCGAAAAGTATTTTCAAGCTGAACAAGAGTTGGATGCTCGAGTTAACTTGAAGGTGTATCGTGAAAAAACGGCTAAAGTAGAGGTGACGATTCCGCTTGGCTCAATTACTCTTCGTGCAGAAGATGTGTCTCAAGATATGTATGGTTCAATTGACCTTGTAACCGATAAAATTGAACGTCAGATTCGTAAAAATAAAACAAAAATCGAGCGTAAAAATAAAAACAAGGTAGCAACTAGTCAATTATTTACAGATGCTTTGGTGGAAGATCCAAATGTTGTCCAGTCTAGAGTTGTTCGTTCAAAACAAATTGATTTAAAACCAATGGACTTGGAAGAAGCTATTCTACAGATGGATTTGTTGGGACATGATTTCTTTATCTATGTGGATGTTGAAGATCAGACAACCAATGTGATTTATCGTCGTGAGGATGGCGAGATTGGCTTGTTAGAAGTTAAAGAATCTTAATTTCAATATGTGTAAAGGAAGGTTTACTGAATTGTAAACCTCCTTTTTCTTATAATTGATAGAATTACTGATTACACTTTTAAAAAGTCGCTTTTCGGTGGTTATTATGGTATAATGGGTGCCAAGAGGTTTGGAATGAAAAAATTTTATGTAAGTCCTATTTTCCCCTTAATATTAGGAATAGTGGCGTTCGGAGTGCTATCTGTGCAACTTGTTTTTGTAACGAATACACTGGTAACGCTATTTCTTTTGCTACTTATTTTGGGTTCATATATTTTACTATTCATCCATCAGAGAGACTACTACTCAAAGAGTGAAGTAGAACAAATCCAGTATGTAAACCACCAAGCTGAAGATAGTTTGACAACCTTGTTAGAACAGATGCCTGTCGGAGTTATTAAACTAGACTTATCGTCAGGTGAAGTTGAATGGTTCAATCCTTACGCTGAATTGATTTTAACTAATGAAGTGGGCGAGATTGATGTTACATTAATTCAAACAATTATAAAGGCGTCTGTGGGGAATCCAGGTTCTTATGCTACCTTGGGTGAGACTCGCTATTCGGTTCATATGGACAAGGTATCTGGAGTTCTTTACTTCTTTGATGTATCTGGAGAATACGAAGCGACTGTTGAGTTAGTTACGAGTCGACCTGTTATTGGGATTGTCTCCGTTGACAACTATGATGACTTAGAAGATGAAACATCGGAGTCTGATATCAGTCATATCAATAGTTTTGTAGCCAATTTTGTTTCAGAATTTGCTGGTAAACATGCCATGTTCTCCCGTCGAGTAAGTATGGATCGCTTTTATCTATTTACGGACTACACGGTACTTGAGGGATTGATGAATGATAAATTTTCTGTTATCGATGCTTTCAGAGAAGAGTCGAAACAGAGACAGTTGCCTTTGACCTTAAGTATGGGATTTTCTTATGGTGATGGAAATCATGATGAAATAGGGAAAGTTGCATTGCTCAACTTGAACTTGGCTGAAGTACGTGGTGGCGACCAAGTGGTTGTCAAGGAGAATGACGAAACGAAAAATCCAGTTTATTTTGGTGGTGGATCTGCTGCCTCAATCAAGCGTACAAGGACACGTACGCGCGCTATGATGACAGCTATTTCAGATAAAATTAGAAGTGTAGATCAGGTTTTTGTAGTTGGTCACAAAAATCTTGATATGGATGCTTTGGGTTCTGCTGTAGGTATGCAGTTATTTGCTAGTAATGTAACAGAAAATAGTTATGCTCTTTATGATGAAGATCAAATGTCACCAGATATTGAACGAGCTGTTGCATTCTTAGAAAAAGAAGGAGTTACGAAGTTGTTGTCTGTTAAGGATGCAATGGGGATGGTGACCAATCGTTCTTTGTTGATTCTTGTAGACCATTCAAAGACAGCTTTAACTCTATCAAAAGATTTTTATGATTTATTTACTCAAACCATTGTTATTGACCACCACAGACGGGATCAGGATTTTCCAGACAATGCGGTTATTACTTATATCGAAAGTGGTGCAAGTAGTGCCAGTGAGTTGGTAACGGAATTGATTCAGTTCCAGAATTCTAAGAAAAATCGTTTGAGTCGTATGCAAGCAAGTGTTTTAATGGCTGGTATGATGTTGGATACTAAAAATTTCACCTCACGAGTGACTAGTCGGACATTTGATGTTGCTAGCTATCTCAGAACGAGAGGAAGTGATAGTATTGCTATCCAAGAGATTGCTGCAACAGATTTTGAAGAATATCGTGAGGTCAATGAACTGATTTTACAGGGGCGTAAATTAGGTTCAGATGTACTAATAGCGGAGGCTAAGGACTCGAAATGTTATGATACAGTTGTTATTAGTAAGGCAGCAGATGCCATGTTAGCTATGTCAGGTATTGAAGCGAGTTTTGTTCTTGCGAAGAATACACAAGGATTTATCTCTATCTCAGCTCGCAGTCGTAGTAAGCTGAATGTACAACGGATTATGGAAGAGCTGGGAGGTGGAGGCCACTTTAATTTGGCAGCAGCTCAAATTAAGGATTCAACCTTGTCAGAAGCAGGTGAAAAACTGACAGAAATTGTATTAAATGAAATAAAGGAAAAGGAGAAAGAAGAATGAAAGTAATCTTTTTAGCAGATGTCAAAGGAAAAGGTAAAAAAGGCGAAATTAAGGAAGTACCAACCGGGTATGCACAAAACTTTCTTATCAAAAAGAATCTAGCCAAAGAAGCGACTGCTCAAGCTGTAGGTGAACTTCGTGGTAAACAAAAATCTGAAGAGAAAGCTCACGCTGAGATGATTGCAGAAGCAAAAGCAATTAAAGCCCAACTTGAAGCAGAAGAAACTGTTGTAGAATTTGTTGAAAAAGTTGGTCCAGATGGCCGTACTTTTGGTTCAATTACGAATAAGAAGATTGCAGAAGAATTGCAAAAGCAATTTGGAATTAAGATTGATAAACGTCATATCCAAGTGCAAGCTCCGATTCGGGCGGTTGGTTTGATTGATGTGCCAGTGAAAATCTATCAAGATATCACAAGTGTGATCAATCTTCGTGTGAAAGAAGGGTAAATTTACACTTTCTTGACAAGATTGTAAAAGGAAGGGAAGTCTGATGGCAGAAGTAGAAGAGTTACGAGTACAACCTCAAGATATCTTAGCTGAGCAATCCGTTTTAGGGGCTATCTTTATTGACGAGAGTAAGCTTGTTTTTGTGCGAGAATATATTGAGTCTCGGGACTTTTTTAAGTATGCCCATCGTTTGATTTTCCAAGCTATGGTCGATTTATCCGATCGTGGCGATGCTATAGATGCAACAACGGTTCGTACCATTCTTGATAATCAAGGTAATTTACAGAATATTGGTGGCCTGTCTTACTTGGTTGAGATTGTCAATTCTGTACCAACTTCTGCTAATGCGGAGTATTATGCTAAGATTGTTGCAGAGAAGGCCATGCTACGTCGATTAATCTCCAAGTTGACAGAGTCTGTCAATCAAGCTTACGAGGCTTCGCAACCAGCTGATGAAATCATTGCTCAGGCAGAAAAAGGCCTGATTGATGTCAGCGAAAATGCTAATCGAAGTGGATTTAAGAACATTCGAGATGTGTTGAATATCAACTTTGGAAATCTGGAAGCTCGCTCGCAACAAACGACCGATATTACAGGTATTGCGACAGGCTATCGTGACTTGGATCATATGACGACTGGACTTCATGAGGAGGAGTTGATTATCCTAGCAGCCCGTCCGGCGGTTGGTAAGACAGCCTTTGCTTTGAATATTGCTCAGAACATTGGGACTAAGTTGGACAAGACGGTAGCTATTTTCTCACTGGAAATGGGGGCGGAAAGTCTAGTGGATCGTATGTTGGCGGCAGAAGGGTTGGTGGAATCGCATTCTATCCGTACGGGTCAATTGACTGATGAGGAGTGGCAAAAATATACTATTGCTCAGGGTAATCTAGCTAACGCCAGTATCTATATCGATGATACGCCAGGAATTCGGATTACAGAGATTCGTTCTCGTTCTCGTAAACTGGCTCAAGAAACTGGAAATCTTGGTTTGATTTTAATAGACTATTTGCAGCTTATCACGGGAACTGGTCGGGAAAATCGTCAACAAGAGGTTTCAGAAATTTCACGTCAGTTAAAAATTTTAGCTAAGGAACTGAAGGTTCCAGTAATCGCTCTAAGTCAGCTTTCTCGTGGTGTAGAACAACGTCAGGATAAGAGACCGGTCTTGTCTGATATTCGTGAATCTGGGTCTATTGAGCAGGACGCTGATATTGTAGCCTTTCTTTATCGCGACGACTACTATGAGCGTGGTGGTGAAGAAGAGGAAGGCATACCGAATAATAAGGTAGAAGTTATTATCGAGAAAAACCGTAGTGGAGCTCGTGGAACGGTGGAATTAATTTTCCAAAAAGAATACAATAAATTTTCAAGTATCTCAAAGAGGGAGGCATAAGATGTCAGATGCATTTACAGATGTAGCCAAGATGAAAAAAATCAAAGAAGAAATCAAGGCACATGAGGGACAAGTCGTAGAAATGACTTTGGAGAATGGTCGTAAGCGCCAAAAAAATAGATTGGGTAAGCTAATTGAGGTTTATCCATCCCTATTTATCGTTGAATTTGGGAACGTTGAAGGAGATAAACAAGCTAATGTTTACGTTGAATCCTTTACTTACTCAGATATCCTTACAGAAAAGAATTTGATTCATTATCTTGACTAAAGTGAGAAATTTTCTCACTTTTTCTTTTTTCTCCGAATAGTTTAAGTGAAGGTAATCTTCGATTTATATTATTTTTCAAGGAGGAAGAATGAAAATTTCACCATTTAAAGTAGCAGAGACAAGATTTTCTTTCAGAAAATCAGCTAAAAAGGTTGTTCCCTTTTTAGTAGTAGGATTGATGTTAGCAGCGGGTAATAGTGTATATGCCTATTCCGGAGGAAATGGATCGATTGCGCGTGGGGATGATTATCCTGCTCATTATAAAAATGGGAGTCAGGAGATTGATAAGTGGCGCATGTATTCTCGTCAATGTACTTCTTTTGCAGCTTTTCGTTTGAGTAATGTCAATGGTTTTGAGATTCCGGCTGCTTATGGGAATGCGAATGAATGGGGCTATCGTGCTCGTCGTGAAGGCTATCGTGTCGATAATAGACCAGCGATTGGCTCCATTGCTTGGTCGACTGCAGGAACTTATGGTCATGTTGCCTGGGTGTCAAATGTAATAGGAGATGAGATTGAGATTGAAGAATACAACTATGGAATAAGAGAATCTTACAACAAGCGTGTCGTGAAGGCGAATACTATGACTGGTTTTATTCATTTTAAGGATTTGCCTGGTGGCAGTGTTGGGAATAGTCAATCCTCAGTTTCAACAGGAGGAACACATTATTTTAAGACTAAGGCTGCTATCAAAAATCAGCCTCTAGCTAGCGCAACTGCGATTGATTACTATTATCCTGGGGAGAATGTTCATTATGATCAAATTCTCGAAAAAGATGGGTACAAGTGGTTGAGTTATACGGCTTATAACGGAAGTCGTCGTTATATCCAGCTAGAGGGAGTAACCTCTTCACAGAATTATCAGAATCAATCAGGAAATAGCTCTAACTATGGATCCAATAACAGTTCAACTGTCGGTTGGAAGAAAATAAATGGTAGTTGGTATCATTTCAAATCAAATGGGTCTAAATCAACAGGCTGGCTGAAAGATGGTTCTAGCTGGTATTATTTGAAATCATCTGGTGAAATGCAGACAGGATGGTTAAAGGAAAATGGTCTGTGGTATTATTTGGATAGTTCAGGTGCAATGAAAACGGGCTGGTACCAAGTATCTGGTAAGTGGTATTATTCTTACTCTTCAGGCGCCTTAGCTGTTAATACGACGGTGGATGGCTACAGAGTAAATAGTGATGGAGAACGAGTATAGAAAATGGGAGTAGGAAATTTTTCCTACTTTTTCTGTAAGCAGTTTCCTTGACATTTTTTTGGTTTTGCGCTATCATATGTCCATATAATATATGGGAGTCTGTGTACAGTCTGAGAGGAAGCGTTAAGCTTCGACCGCACCTGATCTGGGTAATGCCAGCGTAGGGAACGATACTTAGTCTAATCTTGACCTTTTCCATATATGGCAAAGGTTTTTCTTTTTATCAAAGGAAAACGAGAAGTGGAGGTTGTTATGAAAGCAAGCATTGCCTTGCAAGTTTTACCCCTATCACAGGGGATCAATCGGATTGCTGTTATTGATCAGGTCATTGATTACCTGCAAGCTCAAGAAGTGACTATGGTGGTGACACCATTTGAAACGGTCTTGGAAGGGGAGTTTGATGAGCTTATGCGCATTCTCAAAGAAGCGCTAGAAGTGGCAGGGCAGGAGGCAGATAATGTCTTTGCCAATGTCAAAATAAATGTAGGAGAGATTTTAAGTATTGATGAGAAACTTGAAAAGTATACTGAGACGACACATTAGTCTATTGGGCTTTCTAGGAGTCTTGTCAATCTGGCAGTTAGCAGGTTTTCTTAAACTTCTCCCCAAGTTTATCCTGCCGACACCTCTTGAAATCCTCCAGTCTTTTGTGCGTGATAGAGAATTTCTCTGGCACCACAGCTGGGCGACCTTGAGAGTGGCTTTGCTGGGGTTGGTTCTGGGAGTTTTGATTGCCTGTCTCATGGCTGTGCTTATGGATAGTTTGACTTGGCTCAATGACCTGATTTACCCTATGATGGTGGTTGTTCAGACCATTCCGACCATTGCCATAGCCCCTATCCTGGTTTTGTGGCTCGGTTATGGGATTTTGCCCAAGATTGTCTTGATTATCTTAACGACAACCTTCCCCATCATCGTCAGCATTTTGGACGGTTTTAGGCATTGTGACAAGGATATGCTGACCTTGTTTAGTCTGATGCGGGCCAAGCCTTGGCAAATCCTGTGGCATTTTAAAATCCCAGTCAGTCTGCCTTACTTTTATGCAGGTCTGAGAGTCAGTGTCTCCTACGCCTTTATCACAACAGTGGTATCTGAGTGGTTGGGAGGCTTTGAAGGACTAGGTGTTTACATGATTCAGTCCAAGAAACTGTTTCAGTATGATACCATGTTCGCTATTATTATTTTGGTGTCGATTATCAGCCTTTTGGGTATGAAATTGGTCGATGTTAGTGAAAAATATGTGATTAAATGGAAACGTTCGTAGAATTAGAATGTTTCTGAAAAAGAAAAGAGGAAATTGAAATGAAGAAAACATGGAAAGTGTTTTTAACTGTTTTAACAGCTCTTGTAGCTGTTGTGCTTGTGGCCTGTGGTCAAGGAACTGCTTCTAAGGATAATAAGGAAGCAGAACTTAAGAAAATCGACTTTATCCTAGACTGGACGCCAAATACCAACCACACAGGGCTTTATGTTGCTAAGGAAAAAGGCTACTTCAAAGAAGCTGGAGTGGATGTTGATTTGAAATTGCCACCAGAAGAAAGTTCTTCTGATTTGGTTATCAATGGTAAGGCACCATTTGCAGTGTATTTCCAAGACTATATGGCTAAAAAATTGGAAAAGGGGGCAGGAATTACTGCCGTTGCCGCTATCGTAGAGCACAATACATCAGGAATTATTTCTCGTAAATCTGACAATGTAGCTAGTCCAAAAGACTTGGTTGGTAAGAAATACGGAACTTGGAATGACCCAACTGAACTTGCTATGTTGAAAACCTTAGTAGAATCTCAAGGTGGAGACTTTGAAAAAGTTGAAAAAGTACCAAACAACGACTCAAACTCAATCACACCGATTGCTAATGGCGTTTTTGACACTGCTTGGATCTACTACGGTTGGGATGGTATCCTTGCCAAATCTCAAGGTGTAGATGCTAACTTCATGTACTTGAAAGACTATGTCAAGGAGTTTGACTACTACTCACCAGTTATCATCGCAAACAACGACTATTTGAAAGACAACAAAGAAGAAGCACGTAAAGTCATCCAAGCTATCAAAAAAGGCTACCAATATGCTATGGAACATCCAGAAGAAGCTGCAGATATCCTCATCAAGAATGCACCTGAACTTCAGGAAAAACGTGACTTTGTCATCGAATCTCAAAAATACTTGTCAAAAGAATACGCAAGCGACAAGGAAAAATGGGGTCAATTTGACGCAGCTCGCTGGAATGCCTTCTACAAATGGGATAAAGAAAATGGTATCCTTAAAGAAGACTTGACAGACAAAGGCTTCACCAACGAATTTGTAAAATAATGACAGAAATTAGACTAGAACACGTCAGTTATGCCTATGGTCAAGAGAGGATTTTAGAGGATATCAATCTGAAAGTGACTTCAGGTGAAGTGGTTTCTATCCTAGGCCCAAGTGGTGTTGGTAAGACTACGCTTTTCAACTTAATTGCGGGGATTTTAGAAGTTCAGTCAGGGAGAATTGTCCTTGATGGGGAGGAGAATCCCAAGGGGCGCGTGAGTTATATGTTGCAAAAGGATCTGCTCTTGGAACACAAGACGGTGCTTGGTAATATCATTCTGCCCCTCTTGATTCAAAAGGTGGATAAGGCAGAAGCTATTGCTCGCGCAGATGAAATTCTTGCGACCTTCCAGTTGACAGCTGTAAGAGATAAATACCCTCATGAACTCAGTGGTGGGATGCGCCAGCGTGTAGCCTTGCTTCGTACCTACCTTTTCGGGCACAAGCTTTTTCTCTTGGATGAGGCTTTTAGCGCCTTGGATGAGATGACCAAGATGGAACTACACGCTTGGTACCTTGAGATTCACAAGCAGTTGCAGCTAACAACCTTGATCATCACGCATAGTATCGAGGAGGCCCTCAGTCTCAGCGATCGCATCTATATCTTGAAAAATCGCCCTGGGCAGATTGTTTCAGAAATTAAACTAGATTGGTCTGAAGATGAGGACAAAGAAGTCCAAAAGATTGCCTACAAACGTCAAATCTTGGCAGAATTAGGCTTAGATAAGTAGAAAAATAGGGAGTTGGTGAAGATTATCCTTTACCAGCGCCCTTTTTCTTTTAAAAATTAGAAAATTTCGGTATAATAGTCAAAGATAGTCAAGGTTTAAAGAGAGAGGTGGGTTTGTAATGAGATTTAAAAATACATCGGATCATATTGAGGCCTACATCAAGGCGATTTTAGATCAATCTGGTATTGTAGAATTGCAACGAAGTCAGTTGGCAGATACTTTTCAGGTTGTTCCTAGTCAGATTAACTATGTGATCAAGACACGCTTTACGGAAAGTAGAGGCTACTTGGTTGAAAGTAAGCGTGGTGGCGGAGGCTACATTCGTATAGGACGGATTGAGTTTTCTAGTCATCATGAAATGCTCAGGGAGCTGCTTTACTCAATTGGTGAGCGGGTTAGTCAAGAAATTTATGAGGATATTCTACAGCTTTTGGTTGAGCAGGAATTGATGACCAAGCAGGAGATGAATTTGCTGGTAGCAGTAGCTTTGGATCGCGTTCTAGGAGAAGAAGCTCCAGTTGTTCGTGCAAACATGCTACGACAGGTCATACAAGAGGTAGATAGAAAAGGGAAGTAAGATGAACTATTCAAAAGCATTGAATGAATGTATCGAAAGTGCCTACATGGTGGCTGGCCATTTTGGAGCTCGTTATCTAGAGTCTTGGCACTTGTTGATTGCCATGTCTAATCACAGTTATAGTGTGGCAGGGGCGACTTTAAATGATTATCCATATGAGATGGACCGTTTAGAAGAAGTCGCTTTGGAACTGACTGAAACGGACTATAGCCAGGATGAAACCTTTACGGAATTGCCGTTCTCCCATCGTTTGCAGGTTCTCTTTGATGAAGCAGAGTATGTAGCATCAGTGGTCCATGCTAAGGTGCTAGGGACAGAGCACGTCCTTTATGCGATTTTGCATGATGGAAATGCCTTGGCGACTCGTATCTTGGAGAGGGCTGGTTTTTCTTATGAAGACAAGAAAGATCAGGTCAAGATTGCTGCCCTTCGTCGAAATTTAGAAGAACGGGCAGGCTGGACTCGTGAAGACCTCAAGGCTCTACGCCAACGCCATCGTACAGTAGCTGACAAGCAAAATTCTATGGCTAATATGATGGGTATGCCCCAGACTCCAAGCGGTGGTCTTGAGGACTATACGCATGATTTGACAGAGCAAGCGCGTTCTGGTAAGTTAGAACCAGTCATCGGTCGAGATAAGGAAATCTCGCGTATGATTCAAATCTTGAGCCGTAAGACCAAGAACAATCCTGTCTTGGTTGGAGATGCTGGTGTCGGGAAAACAGCCTTGGCGCTTGGGCTCGCTCAGCAGATTGCTAGTGGTGATGTACCTGCGGAAATGGCTAAGATGCGCGTGTTAGAGCTTGATTTGATGAATGTCGTTGCAGGGACACGCTTCCGTGGTGACTTTGAAGAGCGCATGAACAATATCATCAAGGATATTGAAGAAGATGGCCAAGTCATCCTCTTTATCGATGAACTCCACACTATCATGGGTTCTGGGAGTGGAATTGACTCAACTCTGGATGCGGCCAATATCTTGAAACCAGCCTTGGCGCGTGGAACTTTGAGAACGGTTGGTGCGACTACTCAGGAAGAATATCAAAAACACATCGAAAAAGATGCGGCCCTTTCTCGTCGTTTCGCCAAAGTGACGATTGAAGAGCCAAGTGTGGCCGACAGTATGGCCATTTTGCAAGGTTTGAAGGTGACTTATGAGAAACATCACCGTGTGCAAATCACAGATGGAGCGGTCGAAACAGCGGTTAAGATGGCGCATCGTTACTTGACTAGTCGTCACTTGCCAGACTCTGCTATCGATCTTTTGGATGAAGCAGCGGCAACAGTGCAAAATAAAACTAAAAATGTAAAAGCAGACGATTCAGGTTTGAGTCCAGCTGACAAGGCCTTGATGGATGGCAAGTGGAAACAGGCAGCTCAGCTAATTGCAAAAGAAGAGGAAGTGCCTGTCTATAAAGACTTGGTGACAGAGTCTGATATTTTGACTACCTTGAGTCGTTTATCAGGTATTCCAGTCCAAAAACTGACTCAGACTGACGCTAAGAAATACCTGAATCTGGAAGCTGAATTGCACAAACGTGTCATCGGTCAAGATCAAGCAGTTTCAAGTATTAGCCGTGCGATTCGCCGCAACCAGTCAGGGATTCGCAGTCATAAGCGTCCGATTGGTTCCTTTATGTTCCTAGGGCCTACAGGTGTCGGTAAGACCGAATTGGCCAAGGCTTTGGCAGAAGTTCTTTTTGACGATGAATCAGCCCTTATCCGCTTTGATATGAGTGAGTATATGGAGAAATTCGCAGCCAGCCGTCTCAATGGAGCTCCTCCGGGTTATGTGGGTTATGAAGAAGGTGGGGAGTTGACCGAGAAGGTTCGCAACAAACCATACTCTGTTCTCCTCTTTGATGAGGTAGAAAAAGCCCACCCAGACATCTTTAATGTCCTCTTGCAGGTCTTGGATGACGGTGTCTTGACTGATAGCAAGGGCCGCAAGGTTGACTTTTCAAATACCATTATTATCATGACGTCAAATCTTGGTGCGACAGCCCTTCGTGATGACAAGACCGTCGGTTTTGGAGCTAAGGATATTCGTTTTGACCAAGAAAATATGGAAAAACGCATGTTTGAAGAGCTGAAAAAAGCTTATAGACCGGAGTTTATCAACCGTATTGATGAAAAGGTGGTCTTCCATAGCCTGTCTAGCGACCATATGCAGGAAGTGGTGAAGATTATGGTTAAACCTTTAGTTGCAAGTTTGGCTGAAAAAGGCATTGACTTGAAATTACAAGCTTCCGCACTGAAATTATTGGCCAATCAAGGATATGACCCAGAGATGGGAGCTCGTCCACTTCGTAGAACTCTACAAACAGAAGTGGAAGACAAGTTGGCAGAACTTCTTCTCAAGGGAGAATTAGAGGCAGGCAGCACACTTAAGATTGGTGTTAAAGCAGGCCAGTTAAAATTTGATATTGCATAAAAATGGAGAATCAGGAGCAATCTTGATTCTTTTTTTCGCAATTTTTTTATAAAAAATGATAAAAAACTATTGAAAAAACAAAAATATAGTTTATAATAAAAACATAGACAACGAAAATATCAAAAAATATAAAAAGGTAATGCGTTTATGAAAAAGAAAACAGCAGTGGTATTTGGGACCTTTGCCCCTCTTCATCAGGGTCATATCGATCTAATCCAGCGAGCGAAGCGACAGTGTGACCAGGTCTGGGTTGTCGTTTCAGGCTATGAGGGAGATAGAGGGGAGCAGGTAGGCTTAACGCTTCAAAAAAGATTTCGCTATATCCGAGAGGCCTTTCGTGATGACGAGTTGACCTCTGTCTGCAAGTTAGACGAGAGCAAGCTTCCCCGTTACCCTATGGGCTGGCAGGAGTGGTTGGACCAAATGTTAGAGGAGATTTCCTATGATGAAACCCAGCAAGAACTAATTTTCTTTGTGGGAGAAGCAGACTACCAGCAAGAATTATCAAATCGTGGCTTTGAGACTGTCTTGCAAGAAAGAAAGTTTGGTATCTCAGCGACTATGATTCGAGAAAATCCAAGCAAATATTGGAAATATATTGCTCAACCCTTCCGACGTCAGTTTACAAAGAAAGTGTTGATTATGGGAAGTGCCAGCAATGGGAAGACCACTCTAGCCAAGGATTTGGCTAGGTATTACGATGCACCAGTCAGCTTGGAATACGCACGTGAGTACCAGATCAAAAACAATGTCCGCGACGATGAATTGACTCCAAAGGATTACTATTATCTCCTGTTGGGGCAGTATGACCAGACCTCTAAGTTAATTGACAGTAATGCCAATAGGGGACTGGTGATAGCAGACACTAACTCCTTAGTAACAAAGGGCTACTATGATTATTATATGGATACTGAGGATCAAGGGGACTTATCGGGAGAGACTTTTGACAATCTTTTTGACTCGATTTTAGCAAAGGAAAAATGGGACTTGATTCTCTTTGTACAACCTGTAGGCTCCTATGTCAATGACGGTTTTAGAGATATGACCATGGCGGAAGACCATATTCGTCACAGTTTTTCCCAGCATTTGGATCAGATGAGAGAGCGATATTTAACCACCATTCCACTAGTTTATCTAGCAGAGGATTATCTAGGAAATTATGAAGCAGCAAAAGTGGCTATTGATGCCATTTACCAAGCAGATTAGGAGAAAATTATGAAAAAAATAACTAGAAAAATCACACAATTTATCGAAAACTTTAAAAATGTCCATGCAGAAGCCCGCAAGATCAGTTTTGCAGGGATCATCCGCCTGCTCTGGAAAGATCTCTTTATGGGACGTAGCCTCTTCCAGTGGTTGTATCTCATCGTCCTGTCAAGTGTTCCCTTGATCTTGGAATTCACGCAAAATACAGAAAGTCATGACTGGATGAGCTTGTTTGCATCTTGGACGGGGATTGTCTGTGTTATCTTGGTAGCAGAAGGGCGTGCAAGTAATTATCTCTTCGGGGCTATTAACTCTGCTATCTATTTGGTTTTGGCCATGAATGCAACTTTTTATGGTGAAGTCTTGACGACCGTTTACTTCTTTGTCATGCAGCCGATTGGCCTCTATGCTTGGCTGTCCAACCGTATTAATGACCAAGGAAAAGCAGAAGAATCTCATTTTGAAGCTAAGAAATTATCTATTTTTGACTGGCTCAAGTACTTGGTCTTGACTGCTATCATCTGGATTGGTATGGGCTTAGCTTACCAAAGTATCCATAGTGCTCGCCCTTTCCGTGATAGTGTTACCGATGCGACTAATGGTGTAGGTCAGCTCTTGATGACACGTCTCTACCGTGAGCAATGGATTTTCTGGATTGCAACCAATCTTTTTAGTATCTACCTCTGGTGGGGTGAAAATATCCATATCCAAGGGATGTACTGGGTTTACACACTCAATAGTCTAGTAGGTTGGTACCAATGGACCAAGGCAGTTCGTAAGGAGGCATAAAATGGCGGACACGATGATTCCAGCAGGGATGACGGAAAAAGAATTTTTTGAAGTTCATGCCAGTCAGGAAGAGTTTTTAGACTGGTACTACAAGCAGGAACTCCCTCAATACGAAAAACCAAGTGTGACGGTGGATATGGTAGCCTACTGCTTTGTCGAAGGAAAGATCAAGCTCTTATTAATTCGTCGCAAGGCTCACCCTTATCAAAATTGTTTGGCTCTGGTTGGAGGATTTATGGACAAGGGCGAAGATGCTGCGCATGCCTGTCAGCGTGAGGTGAGAGAAGAAGTCAATCTCGATCTTCCTTTGGAAAAAATCGAGCAATTGATGACCGTATCGACTCCCGGCCGTGACCCACGGGGCTGGACAGTGACCATTGCCCACTTGGTTTATTTGCCTAGTCGTGCATTAGAACTTGTTCAAGCAGGAGACGATGCCAAGGATGTGGTTTTTGTAGATGTCGATTTTCAGACAGGCAAGTGCTTCTCAAAGGGAGTAGAGTTGGAGGATCAAGCCTTCGCTTTTGACCATTATGCCATTATCCAAGAATCCATCAAACGAATCCAAGGCCGTCTAGACTGGAACCCAACCTTCCTCTATCTGCTAGAGGAGGAGTTCACTGTCTACGAAGGGACTGAACTGGTCAATCTCATCAACCCCGGTCGTCCAATCGTCAGCAATAACTTTCTCGTAAAATATGGCGAGTACGTAGAAGAGGTCGGGCTCAAACGAGTACCTAAAAAGAAACCAAGAAAAACCTATCGACTGAAATAAAAAACGAGGTCGGGACAAAGTTCCCGACCTCTTTATGTACCATCATGAAATGGTTTTGCTGTTGCGACTGTTTTTAGGGATGGCTATCTTTCTTAGAATTACTCAACAGGTGAGTAAAGAAGTCCTTGTATCGATACTTGAGATAGTTCTCATGTAAAAATAACAAAGCGATATAAACAATCAAAAAGATTGTAGTCAGATAAAACACATCAAATGCAGTTCGCGCATAGTAAGCGGCTGATTGATAAGAGCCAATTGCTCCCAAAATCAACCAAGGAAGATACTTATAATGCTTATTTAGCATAAGAGTGCACCTCCTATATTCTATTTCAATGTTATTATATTCATTTGTACTTAAAGTTGCAAGCGATTACACAAAAACAAATTCAAATTTTTAATAGGAAAATCTCCTGTTTTTCTGTTTTATTACGAATAGAAGAGTAGGAGGAGTAAATGTATCTAAATTATGTGAGATTTTTAAAATAGTTTAGATAAATTATTGACATATTTAAATCAGAATGTTACAATAATATTACAAAAAGATTTCATTATATTTCTAAAACATTACAAAGGAGTAGAAAAATGAAAAAGAAAACCTATATCAAATTGATGGCAGCAACTGTATTGGCCTCTACCTTGCTACTGGGAGCTTGTGGAAATAAAAAGGAAACAACTCAAGCAAGCAGTTCTGCTAAGACAAGCCAATCATCAAGCTCTAAAGCAGCTTCTGCTAGCAAAGAAAGCAAGACTCAGAAGTCCTCAAGTTCAGCTTCATCTGAAAAGGCTAAGGCGTCTACTGATCAATCTTCAGCAACTGCAACGCCATCACAAGCGGCACCTGCACCAGAGCAAAGACAAGGTCAAGAAGTAGCTAATCAACAGGCAGCTAGTCAACAAACTCCTGCTCAGGCTCCTTCAACTCAACAGGCTCCTCAAGCCCAGTCTAACCAATCAAGCTATGATCCTACAACTGACCGCAAACTTCAAGACAAACAAGCAGAGCAAAATAAACGCTACAAGGGTGTTTTAACCATGGTAGATGGTGATTTCTCAGCTGCAGCGGGCAATTGGAAGGGAGCCAATGGCGAAACCATCACAGTTTCATCAGGGGGCCAATTTACAGTAGAAACTGCAGATGGAAAGAAAGAAAACTATTCTATCAGAGGTTACTCTTACACTCTTGATGATGGTAAGTATAATGCCAAAATCGGTGGAGGAAAAGTCATCCAAATTACAACAGGAGCGGATGGTAAGGTTTCCAGTGTTGCTTTGAGTCAATAATAGCTCTCAGTATTTGAATTTTTACAATCAAAGAAAATCCGTCAGCTCAATAAGAGTTGACGGATTATTTTTTACTTATACTTGGGTTAAAAATTCTTCTGTAGTAAGAATTTGAGCAAACTCATCTTGTAGAGAAAGGAGATTAATTTCATGGATAGTCTCAGGAGAGATGGTCTGACCGTTTTTGTTAGATAGGGTAAAACTGGCAGTAGCATCTGCTAGTAAAGTGACTTCAAAACCAAGATTTGCTGCCATTCGTGTGGTAGTGGATACACAATGAGGCAGAGTCAAACCAACAAGGACTAAATGACAAATCTGATTTGTTCGTAAATATGTTTCAAGATTTGTTCCAATAAAGGCGCTATTAACCGTTTTTTGAAAGATAGGTTCTGCAGTAACTGGTTCAAATCCACTTTTAAACTCTTGATTTTGTTTGTTATGAAATTGCGACTGGGGATTGTCAGATATGTGTTGAACATGTAAGACTGGAAGAGCGTGTTTACGAAAGTATGCCAGTACCCTCAATGCTTGTTGTTCAGCTTGAGGGTTGTTCCGTTCTCCCCAGATAGGGTTATCAAATGCTTTTTGCATATCGATAATCAGTAGAGCAGTATGAATCATTTTAAGCCTTATCTAATTGCAAGAGGGATTCAATCTCTGCTAGGGTGCTAGCTTGTGAAATAGCTCCACGGAGCTTGGCTGCGCCAGATGTTCCACGGAGGTAGTGAGGAGCGAGTCCACGGAATTCACGAACTGCTACGTTTTCTCCTTTGAGGTTAATCAAGCGTTTCAAATGTTCGTAGGCGATTTTCATCTTGTCTTCAAAGGTCAAATCAGGTAGGATTTCTCCTGTTTCAAAGTAATGGTTGATTTGGTTGAAGAGGTAGGGATTTCCCATGGCAGCGCGACCAATCATAACTGCGTCAGCACCGACTTCTTCAATGCGTTGTTTAGCTTCTTGGACTGTACGGATGTCACCGTTGGCGATAAATGGAATCTTGGTCAAAGCTTGAGCGACCTTGTGAAGGGTCTCAAGGTCTGCGTGACCTGTATACATTTGCTCACGGGTACGGCCATGCATGGCGAGGGCAGAAACACCTGCAGCTTCAGCAGCGAGGGCATTTTCTACTGCCAGAGATGGGTCAGCCCAGCCGGTACGCATTTTGACAGTAAGTGGGATATCAAGGACAGATTGGACCTTGTTGATGATAGAGTAAATCTTATCTGGATCCTTGAGCCACATAGCACCAGCTTCGTTCTTCACGATTTTGTTAACTGGGCAGCCCATGTTGATATCCACGATATCGGTTTTGGTGTTTTCTTGGATGAATTCTGCTGCGCGTGCTAGGCTGTCTTCATCACTACCAAAGAGTTGGATAGAGACTGGGTTTTCGCCTTCATCGATATGAAGCATATGCAGGGTTTTTTCGTTGTTGTATTGGATTCCCTTGTCAGAGACCATTTCCATGACAACGAGTCCAGCTCCGAGCTCTTTTGCGATAGTACGAAAGGCTGAGTTGGTGACACCAGCCATGGGTGCTAAAACGGTACGATTGGGAATCTCAACATTGCCAATCATAAAAGGTGTATTAAGATTTGTCACGAATGAGTTCCTCCAGGTCGTTTTCATCAAAGTTGTAAGTAGTTTGGCAGAATTGACAAGTGATTTCTGCCCCGTGGTCTTCCTCTTTCATTTCCTGTAAGTCTGAGCTTGGAAGGCTAGCAAGAGCGTTCATAAAGCGTTCATGGCTACAGTCACATTGGAAACGGATTTCTTCTTCAGAAAGACGCTTGTAGGCCTCGTCACCGTAGATAGCCTTGAGGAGGGCTTCGATATGGTCTTCACTTTCCAGAAGGGTTGAGATAGCTGGCATTTCTTGGATGCGTTTTTCAAAGCGAGCAATCTCTTCTTCCTTGGCTCCTGGCAAGACTTGAACTAGGAAACCACCTGCAACCTTGACCTTGTCTTCCTCGTCCAAAAGGACATTGAGGCCGACTGCTGAAGGTGTTTGTTGGCTTTCAGTCAGGTAAAAGGCAAGGTCTTCACCAATTTCTCCAGAGATGAGGGGAGTCATAGAGTTGTAAGGATTTCCAGTACCGTAGTCTGTGATAACGAGGAATTGACCATTTCCAACAAAAGGTCCGACTAGGACTTCACCAGTTGCAGTCTTTTTGATGTCAACACCAGGATTTTGAACGTAGCCTTTGACGTTACCCTTGGTATCAGAGACGGTGATGATAGCACCTAGGGAGCTAGATCCCAGCACCTTAACTGTTAGTTTAGTATTTCCTTTTTCATTGGCTGCGAGAATCTGGCTGGCGATAAGAGTTCGACCAAGCGCTACAGTTGAGCTAGCTTGGGTTTGGTGTTTTTCTTGAGCAGTGCGGACGGTTTCCGTGCTATCAAGGACAAAAGCACGAAAGGCTCCGCTTTCTGATATAGTTTTAATAATTTTATCCATAGCTACTATTTTAGCATAAAAATGCCCAAAGGGGGAGCCGTGTGTTTGCTGATTTTCAGGATAATGGACCAGGAAATCAGCATGAAAATAAAAAGAGAAACAGATTATTTCAGCATTTGTAAGATTTATGCTATGCTTAAGGTAGAAAATGAAAGGGGTAACAAATGTATTTAGGAGATTTGATGGAAAAGGCTGAATCTGGCCAATTTTCGATCCTTTCCTTTCTATTACAAGAGTCTCAGACGACTGTCAAGGCTGTAATGGAGGAAACAGGATTTTCAAAAGCAACCCTAACCAAATATGTCACCCTGCTTAATGAAAAGGCTTTGGATAGTGGCTTAGAGCTGACTATTCACTTAGAAGATGAAAATCTGCGTCTATCGATCGGTGCAACTACCAAGGGGAGAGATATTCGGAGCCTGTTTTTGGAGAATGCTGTTAAATACCAGATTTTGGTCTATCTTCTCTACCATCAACAGTTTTTAGCCCATCAGCTTGCTCAAGGATTGATGATTAGCGAGGCCACGCTTGGTCGCCATTTGTCTAGCTTGAATCATATTTTGTCAGAGTTTGACTTATCCATCCAAAATGGTCGTTGGCGAGGTCCAGAGCATCAGATCCGTTACTTCTATTTCTGTCTTCTCCGCAAGGTTTGGTCTAGTCAGGAATGGGAAGGCCACATGCAGAAGCCAGAGAGAAAGCAGGAGATTGCCAGTTTAGAGGAAGTCTGCGGTGCAAGCTTGTCTTCGGGGCAGAAGTTAGACTTGGTTCTCTGGTCCCACATCAGTCAACAACGTCTACGGGTCAATGCCTGTCAGTTTCAAGTCATAGAAGAGAAAATGCGAGGGTATTTTGACAATATTTTCTATCTTCGTTTGCTGAGAAAGGCTCCGTCCTTTTTTGCTGGGCAACACCTTCCTCTCGGAACTGAGGATGGAGAGATGATGATTTTCTTCTCATTTCTCCTATCTCATCGTATTCTTCCTCTTCATACTATGGAGTATATTCTTGGTTTTGGAGGGCAGTTGGCAGATTTGCTGACGCAATTGATTCAAGAAATGAAGAAGGAGGAGTTACTGGGTGATTACACAGAGGACCATGTTACCTATGAACTCAGTCAGCTTTGTGCTCAAGTCTATCTTTATAAGGGCTATATTTTACAGGATTGCTACAAGTACAAGTTAGAGAATCGTCATCCATATTTACTGATGGAACATGATTTTAGGGGGACGGCAGAGGAGATTTTTCATGCTCTACCTGCCTTTCAGCAGGGGACGGATTTGGATAAGAAAATTCTCTGGGAATGGCTTCAGTTGATGGAATATATGGCTGAAAATGGTGGTCAGCATATGCGGATTGGTCTGGATTTGACATCTGGTTTTCTTGTCTTTTCAAGGATGGCAGCCATTTTGAAACGGTATTTGGAATATAATCGTTTTATTACCATTGAAGCCTATGACCGAACTCGACATTATGATTTGCTGGTTACCAATAACCCCATTCATAAGAAGGAACAAACCCCAGTCTATTATTTAAAAAATGACTTGGATATGGAAGATTTGGCGGCTATTCGTCAGTTATTATTCACTTAAAAGGCTTGGTCGTTCCAGGTCTTTTTTGTGAAATTCACACAATCTCCTCACATTTTTTTAAAAATTAAAAAAAGTTGATGAACAAGAAAGCGCTTTATTTTGTATACTAGTAAGTGTAAAGAGGAAACATCCTCAAGATCTTTATCAGGAGGACAGCACATGTCACAAGAAAAATACATCATGGCCATTGACCAGGGGACTACAAGCTCTCGTGCCATTATTTTCAACAAAAAAGGAGAAAAAGTTAGCTCGAGTCAAAAAGAGTTTACCCAGATTTTCCCTCAGGCAGGTTGGGTAGAGCACAATGCCAATGAAATTTGGAACTCTGTTCAGTCAGTTATTGCGGGTGCTTTCATCGAAAGTGGTGTCAAGCCAAATCAAATCGAAGCAATCGGTATTACTAACCAGCGTGAAACAACTGTTGTCTGGGATAAGAAAACAGGGCTTCCTATCTACAACGCAATCGTTTGGCAGTCTCGCCAAACAGCCCCTTTAGCTGAGCAACTAAAAAACCAAGGTTATGTGGAAAAATTCCATGAAAAGACTGGTTTGATCATCGATGCTTACTTCTCAGCGACTAAGGTTCGTTGGATTTTGGATCATGTAGAAGGCGCTCAAGAGCGAGCAGAAAAAGGGGAATTGCTCTTTGGTACCATTGATACTTGGTTGGTTTGGAAATTGACTGACGGTGCGGCTCACGTGACGGACTACTCAAATGCAGCCCGTACCATGCTTTATAACATTAAAGAACTCAAATGGGATGATGAGATTTTGGAAATCCTCAACATTCCTAAGGCTATGCTTCCGGAGGTTCGTTCTAACTCTGAAATCTACGGTAAAACAGCCCCATTCCATTTCTATGGTGGAGAAGTTCCAATCTCAGGTATGGCTGGGGACCAACAAGCGGCCCTCTTTGGACAGTTGGCCTTTGAACCTGGTATGGTTAAAAATACTTATGGAACAGGCTCTTTCATCATCATGAATACTGGTGAAGAAATGCAGTTGTCTGAAAATAACCTCTTGACAACCATTGGTTACGGAATTAACGGCAAGGTTTACTATGCCTTAGAAGGTTCTATCTTCATCGCAGGAAGTGCCATTCAATGGCTTCGTGACGGTCTTCGCATGGTAGAAAATTCACCAGAATCTGAAAAATACGCTCGTGATTCTCACAACAACGATGAAGTTTATGTCGTTCCAGCCTTTACAGGTCTAGGTGCTCCATACTGGAACCAAAACGCTCGTGGTTCTGTCTTTGGTTTGACTCGTGGAACAAGTAAAGAAGACTTTATCAAGGCAACCTTGCAATCTATCGCTTATCAAGTCCGTGATATCATCGATACCATGCAAGTGGATGCGCAGACAGCTATCCAAGTCTTGAAGGTAGATGGTGGTGCAGCCATGAATAACTTCCTCATGCAGTTCCAAGCTGATATTTTGGGAATCGATATCGCACGCGCCAAAAACTTGGAAACAACAGCTCTAGGGGCAGCCTTCCTAGCAGGTTTGTCAGTGGGCTACTGGAAGGATTTGGATGAGTTGAAACTCTTGAACGAGACAGGAGAACTCTTTGAACCATCTATGAACGAATCGCGCAAGGAACAACTCTACAAGGGCTGGAAGAAGGCTGTGAAAGCAACCCAAGTCTTTGCGGAAGTAGACGACTAATACTGGAAGAATAAAGCGACTCAGTTAGAAAGTGTGTAAATATGGAATTTTCAAAGAAAACACGTGAATTATCAATTCAAAAAATGCAGGAACGTACCTTGGACCTCTTGATTATCGGTGGAGGAATCACTGGTGCTGGTGTAGCCTTGCAGGCGGCAGCTAGTGGTCTAGATACTGGTTTGATTGAAATGCAAGACTTTGCAGAAGGAACATCCAGCCGTTCAACAAAATTGGTTCACGGCGGTCTTCGTTACCTCAAACAATTCGACGTAGAAGTGGTCTCAGATACAGTTTCTGAACGTGCAGTGGTTCAACAAATTGCTCCACACATTCCAAAACCAGACCCAATGCTCTTACCAGTTTACGATGAAGATGGAGCAACCTTTAGCCTCTTCCGTCTCAAAGTAGCTATGGATTTGTATGACCTTTTGGCAGGAGTTAACAACACACCAGCTGCAAACAAGGTTTTGAGCAAGGAAGAAGTCTTGGAACGCCAGCCAAACTTGAAGAAAGAAGGCTTGGTAGGAGGTGGGGTTTACCTTGACTTCCGTAACAATGATGCGCGTCTCGTGATTGAAAACATTAAACGTGCCAACCAAGACGGTGCCCTCATTGCTAACCACGTGAAGGCAGAAGGCTTCCTCTTTGACGAAAGTGGCAAGATTACAGGTGTCGTAGCTCGTGATCTCTTGACAGACCAAGTCTTTGAAATCAAGGCTCGTCTGGTTATCAACACAACAGGTCCTTGGAGCGATAAGGTGCGCAATTTGTCTAATAAGGGAACACAATTCTCACAAATGCGTCCAACTAAGGGAGTTCACCTAGTAGTGGATTCAAGCAAAATCAAGGTTTCACAGCCAGTTTACTTTGACACAGGTTTGGGTGATGGCCGTATGGTCTTTGTTCTCCCACGTGAAAACAAGACTTACTTTGGTACAACTGATACAGACTACACAGGTGACTTGGAACATCCGAAAGTGACGCAGGAAGATGTAGATTATTTACTTGGCATTGTCAATAACCGCTTCCCAGAAGCCAACATCACCATTGATGATATCGAAAGCAGCTGGGCAGGTCTTCGTCCATTGATTGCAGGCAATAGCGCTTCTGACTACAATGGAGGAAATAACGGAACCATTAGCGACGAAAGCTTTAACAACTTGATTGCGACTGTTGAATCTTATCTTTCTAAAGAAAAAACGCGTGAAGATGTTGAGTCTGCTGTCAGCAAACTTGAGAGCAGCACATCTGAGAAACATTTGGATCCATCTGCAGTTTCTCGTGGATCTAGCTTGGACCGTGATGACAATGGTCTCTTGACTCTTGCTGGTGGTAAAATCACAGACTACCGTAAGATGGCTGAAGGAGCTATGGAGCGCGTGGTTGACATCCTCAAAGCAGAATTTGACCGTAGCTTTAAACTTATCAACTCTAAGACTTACCCTGTTTCAGGTGGGGAATTGAACCCAGCAAATGTTGATTCAGAAATCGAAGCCTTTGCGCAACTTGGAGTGTCACGTGGATTGGATAGCAAGGAAGCTCACTATCTCGCAAATCTCTATGGTTCAAATGCACCGAAGGTCTTTGCCCTTGCTCACAGCTTGGAACAAGCACCAGGACTCAGCTTGGCAGATACTTTATCACTTCACTATGCAATGCGCAATGAGTTGGCACTTAGCCCAGTTGACTTCCTTCTTCGTCGTACCAACCATATGCTCTTTATGCGTGATAGTTTGGATAGCATCGTTGAGCCAGTTTTGGATGAAATGGGACGATTCTATGAATGGACAGAAGATGAAAAAGCAACTTACCGTGCGGATGTCGAAGCAGCTCTTGCTAACAACGATTTAGCAGAATTAAAAAATTAAGAAAAAATAAAAGAGGTGGAGGGCAGCATTCCTTGCCGCCCGCCCCTTATTTTTAATGGAGACAGAAAGATGATGAAAGAATTATTTGGAGAATTTTTGGGGACTTTAATCCTGATTCTTCTAGGAAATGGTGTTGTTGCAGGTGTGGTTCTTCCTAAAACCAAGAGCAACAATGCAGGTTGGATTGTGATTACTATGGGTTGGGGAATTGCTGTAGCCGTTGCGGCTTTTGTATCTGGCACGCTCAGCCCAGCCCACCTAAATCCAGCTGTAACGTTTGCGATGGCCTTAAAAGGAACGCTCTCTTGGGCTTCCGTTTTCCCATACATCCTAGCTCAGTTCGCAGGGGCTATGCTGGGTCAGATTTTGGTTTGGTTGCAATTCAAACCGCATTATGAGGCAGAAGAAAATGCAGGCAATATCCTGGCAACCTTCAGTACTGGACCAGCTATAAAAGATACTGTATCAAACTTGATTAGTGAAATCCTAGGAACTTTTGTATTGGTATTAACAATCTTTGCTTTGGGACTTTATGACCTTCAAGCAGGAATCGGAACCTTCGCAGTGGGAACTTTGATTGTCGGTATCGTTCTATCACTAGGTGGAACAACAGGTTGTGCCTTGAACCCTGCGCGTGACCTTGGACCTCGTATCATGCACAGTATCCTTCCAATTTCAAACAAGGGAGACGGAGACTGGTCTTATGCCTGGATTCCTGTTGTGGGACCTGTTATCGGTGCAGCCTTGGCCGTGCTTGTATTCTCACTTTTCTAATCTAGAAAACAATTATGTTGATAAAGCTTGAGATGAAAATCTCAGGCTTTTTTAAAAATATACATAGAAAAACCGCATAATTTTAAAATTAGCTTAAATATAATGAAAATCTACGGCAAACAATTGAAAAAATACTATATAAAGTGGTACAATGGTAGAAAAATAAGCTAGTAAGAATCACTCTTATTTTAGCGAAAAATTACAGAAATGAATGGTTTTTCTTGATGAAACAGAGAAAAGAATTGTACCTCTTTCTTGGTCGGACAGCCTTGTATTTTCTTATCTTTCTGGGGCTGCTTTACTTTTTTAGCTATCTTGGTCAGGGTCAAGGAAGCTTTATCTATAATGAATTTTAACTTGAAGGAGAATCCCTATTGTGTCAAATAAACCAATAGCAGATATGATTGAAACCATTGAGCATTTTGCTCAGACCCAGCCTAGCTATCCTGTTTATAATGTTTTGGGTCAGGAACACACTTATGGAGATTTGAAGGCTGATTCGGATAGTTTGGCTGCAGCCATCGATCAACTGGATTTACCAGAGAAGTCTCCTGTGGTTGTTTTTGGTGGCCAAGAATATGAAATGTTGGCAACCTTTGTAGCGCTGACTAAGTCAGGTCATGCCTACATTCCAATTGATAGCCATTCGGCCTTGGAGCGAGTTTCGGCTATTTTAGAAGTAGCAGAGCCAAGCTTGATTATTGCCATCTCAGACTTTCCATTGGAGCAGGTTTCTACGCCAATGATGAATCTAGCTCAGGTGCAAGAAGCCTTTGCTCAAGGGACTAGCTATGAGATCACGCATCCAGTCAAGGGTGATGATAACTACTACATCATCTTTACTTCTGGTACGACTGGTAAGCCAAAGGGAGTACAGATTTCCCATGATAACCTCCTCAGCTTTACCAATTGGATGATTACGGACAAGGAATTTGCGACGCCAAGTCGTTCGCAAATGCTGGCTCAGCCACCTTATTCTTTTGACTTGTCTGTCATGTACTGGGCACCGACCTTGGCACTGGGTGGTACGCTCTTCGCTCTTCCTTCAGCTATTACTCAGGACTTTAAGCAACTCTTTGCGACCATCTTTTCATTGCCAATCGCTATCTGGACATCAACCCCTTCTTTTGCGGATATGGCCATGTTGTCAGAAGACTTTAATAGTGAGAAAATGCCTGGAATCACGCATTTCTACTTTGATGGTGAAGAATTGACGGTTAAAACGGCTCAAAAACTACGCGAACGTTTCCCCAATGCCCGTATTATCAATGCCTACGGCCCAACAGAAGCGACAGTAGCCCTGTCAGCAGTTGCTGTGACAGACGAGATGCTAGCGACTCTCAAACGCCTACCAATCGGCTATACCAAGGCTGATTCTCCAACCTTTATCATTGATGAGAATGGCAAGAAACTGCCAAATGGTGAACAGGGAGAAATCATTGTTTCTGGACCAGCCGTTTCAAAAGGTTATATGAACAATCCTGAAAAAACGGCAGAAGCCTTCTTTGAGTTTGAAGGTCTACCAGCCTACCATACAGGAGATGTGGGAACTATGACAGATGAAGGCTTGCTTCTCTACGGCGGACGCATGGACTTCCAGATTAAGTTTAACGGTTACCGCATTGAGTTAGAAGATGTCTCTCAAAACCTCAATAAGTCTCGCTTTATCGAGTCTGCTGTAGCTGTGCCACGTTATAATAAAGACCACAAGGTGCAAAATCTATTGGCTTATGTCATCTTGAAAGACGGTGTTCGTGAGCAGTTTGAGCGAGATATTGATATTACCAAGGCCATTAAGGAAGACTTGACAGATATCATGATGTCCTACATGATGCCGTCTAAATTCCTTTATCGAGACAGTCTGCCACTGACTCCAAATGGAAAAATTGACATCAAAGGATTGATTAACGAGGTGAATAAGAGATGATGGAGTTCTTTCAACAGCTTCCTCATTTAGAGCCATATGGGAATCCTCAGTATTTTGTCTATGTGATTGCTGCAACCTTGCCCATCTTTATCGGTCTCTTTTTCAAGAAACGCTTTGCCTGGTACGAGGTATTGGTTAGTCTCTTCTTTATCGTCACCATGTTGGTAGGTGGGAAGACCAATCAGTTGGCTGCCTTGGGTATTTACCTTTGCTGGGAAATATTGCTCCTGCTTTTCTACAAGCATTATCGAAAAAGCAAGGATGGCAAGTGGGTCTTCTACCTAGTTAGCTTTCTATCCCTCCTTCCGATTATCTTTGTCAAGGTGCAGCCAGCTATCAATGGAACACAGTCTTTGCTTGGGTTTTTGGGAATTTCTTACCTGACCTTTCGTTCGGTTGGGATTATCATCGAGCTGAGAGATGGAGTGATTAAGGATTTTACCCTCTGGGAATTCCTCCGTTTTCTTCTCTTCATGCCGACTTTTTCAAGTGGTCCAATCGATCGCTTTAAGCGTTTTAATGAAAATTATCAGACCATTCCTGAGCGGGATGAGTTGATGGATATGCTGGATGAATCTGTTCGCTATATTATGTGGGGATTTTTATATAAGTTTATCCTAGCTCATGTTTTAGGAGAAACTTTACTACCTCCTCTGAAGAATCTAGCCCTGCAGTCAGGTGGCTTCTTTAACCCCTATGCCTTGGCAGTTATGTATACCTTTGGTTTGGAGCTCTTCTTTGACTTTGCAGGTTACTCTATGTTTGCCTTGGCTATCTCAAACTTAATGGGAATCCGTAGCCCCATCAACTTTAATAAGCCTTTTTTATCAAGGGATTTAAAGGAATTTTGGAATCGCTGGCATATGAGTCTCTCTTTCTGGTTCCGTGACTTTGTCTTTATGCGAATGGTCATGGTGTTAACCAGAAAGAAGGTCTTTAAGAATCGCAATGTAACCTCAAGCGTGGCCTATATTGTAAATATGCTGATTATGGGATTTTGGCATGGTGTGACCTGGTACTATATCGCCTATGGCCTCTTTCATGGACTGGGCTTGGTCATCAATGACGCTTGGATTCGCAAGAAAAAAACGCTCAATAAGGAGCGGAAAAAATCAGGGAAGCCTGCTCTACCTGAGAATCGCTGGATTCAGTTGCTTGGCATGGTTGTCACCTTCCATGTCGTCATGCTGTCATTCTTAATCTTTTCTGGATTTTTGAATGATTTATGGTTTAAAAAATAAAAGGAAATAAAATATGGATATCAAATCAGAAGTTATCGAAATTATTGATGAGTTGTTTATGGAAGATGTTTCTGACATGATGGATGAAGATCTTTTTGACGCAGGTGTCTTGGATAGTATGGGAACGGTTGAATTGATTGTGGAGATTGAAAACCGTTTTGACATTCGTGTCCCTGTAACAGAGTTTGGTCGTGACGACTGGAATACAGCCAATAAAATCATAGCTGGTATTGTGGAGCTACAAAATGCTTAAACGCTTATGGATGATCTTCGGACCGGTCTTGATAGCTGGTTTGTTGGTTTGTCTGCTTATCTTTTTCTATCCTGCTGAGATGCGCCATGATCTGGGAGCTGAAAAGCGTTCGGCGGTGGCTACTACCATTGAAAGTTTTAAGGAGCGGAGTCAAAAGGTCAGAGCCTTATCTGATCCAAATATGCGTTTTGTTCTCTTCTTTGGCTCCAGTGAATGGCTTCGTTTTGACGGTGCCCATCCTGCGGTATTGGCTGAGAAATACAACCGCTCTTATCGCCCCTATCTTTTAGGACAGAGGGGAGCTGCATCGCTCAACCAGTATTTTGGGATGCAACAGATGTTGCCACAACTGGAGAATAAACAAGTTGTATATGTCATCTCGCCCCAGTGGTTTAGTAAAAATGGCTATGAGCCAGCAGCCTTCCAGCAGTATTTTAATGGGGATCAGTTGACGAGTTTTCTGGAACATCAATCTGGAGATCAGGCTAGTCAATATGCAGCGACCCGCTTACTACAGCAGTTTCCAAATGTAGCTATGAAGGACCTGGTTCAGAAGTTGGCAAGTAAAGAAGAATTGTCGACGGCAGACAATGAAATGATTGAATTATTGGCTCGTTTTAATGAACGTCAAGCTTCCTTTTTTGGTCAGTTTTCGGTTAGAGGCTATTTCAAATACGATAAGCATGTAGCTAAGTATTTAAAGACCTTGCCAGATCAGTTTTCTTATCAAGCTATAGAAGATGTTGTCAAAGCAGATGCAGAAAAGAATACTTCCAATAATGATCTGGGAATGGAGAATTATTTCTATAATACACAGATTAAGAAGGATTTGAATAAATTAAAGGATTCTCAGAAAAATTTTACCTATCTCAAGTCGCCAGAATATAATGACTTGCAGTTAGTGTTGACACAGTTTTCTAAATCCAAGGTAAACCCGATTTTTATCATTCCACCTGTTAATAAAAAATGGATGGACTATGCTGGTTTACGAGAGGATATGTACCAACAAACGGTGCAGAAGATTCGCTACCAGTTAGAAAGTCAAGGTTTTACCAATATAGCAGATTTTTCTAAGGACGGTGGGGAAGCTTTCTTTATGAAGGATACCATTCACCTTGGTTGGTTAGGTTGGTTGGCATTTGATAAGGCCGTTGATCCTTTCCTATCCAATCCCACACCAGCTCCGACTTATCATCTGAATGAGCGCTTTTTCAGTAAAGACTGGGCGACTTATGATGGAGATGTCAAGGAATTTCAATAGATCATAATATAGAAGAGTTCAAGGATGAAACTAGTTTTCACGTTTTTTCTTGACTCTTTTTTTGGTTGTGATATAATTAACCAGTAAATAATTTTTCAAAGAATAGTATTTTTCTCTTAAAATAAAGAGAAGTCCAAAAGGAAAGGAGTCAGATATGAGACAGCTAGCGAAGGATATCGATGCCTTTTTAAATGAGGTGATTTTGCAGGCGGAAAATCAGCATGAAATCCTAATAGGTCATTGTACTAGCGAGGTGGCCCTGACCAATACTCAGGAGCACATTCTCATGCTCTTGTCAGAGGAATCTTTAACAAATTCAGAGTTGGCCCGTCGCCTCAATGTCAGTCAGGCGGCAGTTACCAAGGCCATTAAGTCTTTGGTCAAGGAAGGAATGTTGGAAACATCTAAAGATCCTAAGGATGCGCGTGTGATTTTTTATCAGTTGACTGATTTGGCTCGTCCAATCGCTGAGGAGCACCATCATCACCATGAGCATACACTTTTAACCTATGAACAAGTGGCGACTCAGTTTACTCCAAATGAACAAAAAGTTATTCAGCGGTTTTTGACTGCTTTAGTAGGAGAAATCAAATAATGAGATATATTACGGTAGAGGATTTATCCTTCTATTATGATAAGGAGCCCGTTCTTGAACATATCAATTATAGTGTTGATAGTGGGGAATTTGTTACCTTGACAGGGGAAAATGGGGCGGCTAAGACGACACTGATCAAGGCCAGTCTTGGAATCCTCCAACCACGCATTGGTAAGGTAACCATTTCAAAGACAAATACGCAGGGTAAGAAATTGAGAATAGCCTATCTTCCTCAACAGATTGCCAGTTTTAACGCTGGTTTTCCAAGTACGGTTTATGAATTTGTCAAGTCGGGTCGCTATCCACGAAAGGGTTGGTTCCGTCGTTTGAATGCTCATGATGAGGAGCATATCAAGGCTAGTTTGGACTCAGTTGGTATGTGGGAACACCGAGACAAACGCTTGGGTTCTCTATCTGGAGGACAAAAGCAGCGAGCGGTGATTGCGCGTATGTTTGCTTCGGATCCAGATGTGTTTATCCTAGATGAGCCGACAACGGGGATGGATGCAGGAAGTAAAAACGAATTTTACGAACTCATGCACCACAGCGCTCATCATCACGGCAAGGCTGTTTTGATGATTACTCATGACCCTGAAGAAGTTAAGGACTATGCGGACCGCAATATCCATCTAGTCCGTAATCAAGACTCGCCATGGCGTTGTTTCAACGTTCATGAGAATGATCAGGAGGTAGGCCATGCTTAGTTTATTATCTTATGACTTTATGCAGCGTGCCTTTCTGGCCGTTATTGCTATGAGTCTTTTCTCGCCAGTATTGGGAACCTTCCTTATCTTGCGTCGTCAGAGTTTGATGAGTGATACCCTTAGCCACGTCTCGCTTTCGGGTGTAGCCTTTGGTCTGGTTCTGGGGATTTCTCCGACTATTTCTACTATTGCTATTGTCTTGATTGCGGCAGTCTTCCTGGAGTATCTCCGTACGGTTTACAAGAACTTTATGGAAATCGGGACAGCTATCCTCATGTCAACAGGTCTGGCTGTTTCTCTGATTGTCATGAGCAAGGGTAAAAGCTCGAGTTCTATGAGTTTGGACCAGTACCTTTTCGGCTCAATCGTGACTATTAGCGAAGAGCAGGTCATTTCCCTCTTTGTCATTGCGGCGGTTGTCTTGATTTTGACCTTCCTCTTCCTTCGTCCTATGTATATCCTGACCTTTGATGAGGATACGGCCTTTGTGGATGGCTTGCCAGTTCGTACCATGTCCATTCTTTTTAACATGGTGACGGGGGTGGCCATTGCCCTTATGATTCCAGCTGCGGGAGCTCTTCTGGTATCGACCATTATGGTCTTGCCAGCTAGTATTGCCCTGCGTCTGGGGAAAAACTTTAAATCGGTTATGCTGCTTGCCAGTGCTATTGGATTTTTGGGAATGGTAGCAGGACTTTACATTTCCTACTATGCAGAAACACCTGCAAGTGCAAGTATTACCATTATTTTTGTAACTGTTTTCTTGCTAATTAGTTTAGTAAGACGTTTTATCAAATAGGAGACCAACATGAAAAAAATTAGCTTATTGCTAGCCAGTCTATGTGCCTTGTTTTTAGTGGCTTGTTCCAATCAAAAGCAGGCAGATGGCAAACTAAATATTGTGACAACCTTTTACCCTGTCTATGAATTTACCAAGCAAGTCGCAGGAGATACTGCTAATGTAGAACTCCTAATCGGTGCTGGTACAGAACCCCATGAATACGAACCATCTGCCAAGGCAGTTGCCAAAATCCAAGACGCAGATACCTTCGTTTATGAAAATGAAAACATGGAAACATGGGTTCCTAAATTGCTAGATACCTTGGATAAGAAAAAGGTGAAAACCATCAAGGCGACAGGCGATATGTTGCTCTTGCCAGGTGGTGAGGAAGAAGAGGGAGACCATGACCATGGAGAAGAAGGCCATCATCATGAGTTCGATCCCCATGTTTGGTTATCACCAGTTCGTGCCATTAAGCTAGTAGAGCATATCCGTGATAGCTTATCAGCAGATTATCCTGATAAAAAAGAGACCTTTGAAAAGAACGCATCTGCTTATATCGAAAAATTACAAGCCTTGGATAAGGCTTATGCAGAAGGCTTGTCTCAAGCCAAACAAAAGAGCTTTGTAACGCAACACGCAGCCTTTAACTATCTCGCTTTAGACTATGGGCTCAAACAAGTCGCTATCTCAGGACTTTCTCCAGATGCAGAGCCATCAGCTGCACGTCTGGCAGAATTGACAGAGTACGTCAAGAAAAATAAAATTGCCTATATCTACTTTGAAGAAAATGCTTCACAAGCCCTTGCTAATACACTTTCAAAAGAAGCAGGTGTCAAAACAGATGTCCTCAATCCTTTAGAAAGTCTGACAGAAGAAGATACCAAGGCGGGAGAAAATTATATCTCTATCATGGAGAAAAACCTCAAGGCTTTGAAACAAACAACGGATCAAGAAGGACCAGCAATCGAGCCTGAAAAGGCAGAGGATACCAAGACAGTACAAAATGGTTACTTCGAGGATGCAGATGTCAAAGACCGCACCTTGAGTGACTATGCAGGTAACTGGCAATCAGTTTATCCTTTCCTTGAAGATGGTACCTTTGATCAAGTCTTTGACTACAAGGCTAAGTTGACTGGTAAGATGACTCAGGCTGAGTACAAGGCCTACTATACAAAAGGTTATCAGACAGATGTGACTAAGATTAATATCACTGATAACACTATGGAATTTGTTCAAGGTGGACAAAGCAAGAAATATACTTACAAGTATGTTGGTAAGAAAATCTTGACTTACAAGAAAGGAAATCGTGGCGTGCGCTTCCTCTTTGAAGCGACAGATGCGGATGCTGGACAATTCAAGTATGTTCAGTTTAGCGACCACAATATCGCCCCAGTTAAGGCAGAACATTTCCATATCTTCTTTGGAGGCACAAGCCAAGAAGCCCTCTTTGAAGAAATGGATAATTGGCCAACCTATTACCCAGATAACCTATCTGGCCAAGAAATCGCCCAAGAAATGTTAGCGCATTGATGAGAAACCGACTAGTTCATAAGAGCTAGTCGGTTTTTGGGGTACTAGATGGCTAACTTCATTATAGACCTTTCAGACCTTTCAGATATCTAAGGTACTTAAAAAAATAAATAAAACTCTTGAAATATCGGTGCTTGTATGTTAGAATAATCTTAACAGGCAAGGTTCATTAGAACACCAAAGCCCCTAACTATTGCAGTAGTTAAGGGCTTTTTTGACGTATCTTAGCGATTTAACGGGTGTTGGTAGGCTAGTCACTCGGTCTACTTCTTACCATCTAGCCATTTGCAGACGAAATACAAGATAATTCCTGCTATGACGTCCGCTATAATAGTAAGAGCAAGCTCAGGCATAAGGCTCATTAGTTTCACCTCCTCTCACGAACCCATAGGAACGTAATCGGTAACCGATGACCAAAATAGTATACCACAATAAATTTAGACCATCAACCTTACTTAATGCTTGAAATATCGAGCTTTATATGCTAGAATATAGTTAATTGATAAGGTTCATTAGAACACCAAAGCCCCTAACTATGGCCGTAGTTAAGGGCTTTTTTTACGTATCTTAGCGATTTAACGGGTGTTGATAGGCTAGTCAGTCGGTCTACTCCTTACTATCTAGCCATCTGCAGACGAAATACAAGATAATTCCAGCTATAACATCCGCTATAATAGTAAGAGCGAGCTCTATGATAAGGCTCATTAGTTTCACCTCCTCTCACGAACCCATAGGAACGTAATCGGTAACCGATGACAAAAATAGTATACCACACTAAATTCAGATCACCAACCTCACTTAATTCTTGAAATATCGTATCTAGGCGAAAAAGTCTTTACAATCAGAAAAACGCATAATATCAGGTGTGCACACAAAACCTTGATACTATGCGTTTTATTGTGGGAAGATTTACTCTATTTTCTCCTGAAATTGGGTATTTGCCCAGCCTTCGTTTTTGGGGTTGCTGAGAAAATAATATTATGTAGTGAGTATTTGTATATAGGTCAGCAAACAAAACTAATGCTCTTTGAAAATCTCTTCAAACCATGTCAGCTTCGCCTTGTCGTGTATATGTGACTGACTTCGTCAGTCTTATCTACAACCTCAAAACAGTGTTTCGAGCTGACTTGATCAATTTTCAAATCTGTACTTTGAGCAACCTGAGACTAGCTTCCTATTTGATTTTCATTGAATATCAGAAACCCATTCTCCATCAAATAATTCTACTGCGTCTAATAATTTTTGATCTGGCAAGGTGTCAGAAATAAAGGTTGTGTATTTGGAGAGGGGATTAATTTTAAAAAATCCAGTCTTGTAAAATTTTGAACTATCAATCAACAAAATGGTTTCATGTGCTTTATCAATAATACTCTTCTTTGAAATTGCTTGACTTAAAGATGCTTCATAAACATATTGGTCATCAATGCCTCTTGCTGAACAAAAAGCCAAATCGATATTAAAGTGATCTAATAAAGAATTTTCTTTATCATAGTTGACTACAGAACAAGATTGATGCTTTACTTCTCCAGATGTAATAAAAATTTTAGAACTATCTCTAACAGTCTCAGATAAGGTTTGTGCTGTATGTAGACCATTTGTAAAAATAATTAGATTATCTAGTTCGGCGAGATGAGGACAGAGTTCGTAGACAGTCGTACTGGAATCAAGATAAATACACATGCCTGACCGAATAAAGTCTTTAGCGAGACTAGCGATTAGTCTTTTTTGCCTAGTACTTTCTCCTTCACGTATTTGATGAGAAAGTTCAATTGTGTTCATAGAGGAAAGGGTCACGTATCCGTGCTTTCTTTTGATAAGACCTTGATTTTCTAAGAAAATTAAATCACGACGTAAGGTACTTGTGCTGGAGAAAGTGATTTCTGCCAGCTCTTTTACGGCAATTCTTTTTTTCTTTTTGATAATTTCAATCAATTCAAGTACACGTTCATCTTTTATCATAAGCTCCTCCTAATTTATCATCTCAACTATATTATAGCACAAATTGGAGGAATTTGAATTATTTTTATGTTTATGGCGCAAATGTATGAATTTTATTCAAGTAAGCGTTCACATATTGAAAAAATAAAATGTGGGGATTATAATAAACTTAATCAAGGACGAAGAGAGAAGAAAAATGGAAGCGGTTTTAGCAATAGATTTAGGTGCGACTTCTGGAAGAGCAATCATTGGTTACCTTTCTGAAAATAAACTAGTAATGGAAGAAATAAATCGCTTTTCTAATCTACCTATTAGAGTAAAAGGGCATTTATCTTGGGATGTTGACTTTCTATTAGCTAAAATTCTTGAAAGTATCCGATTGGCTAATACTAATTACAAGATTTTATCTGTCGGTATTGATACATGGGGTGTTGATTTTGGACTGATTGATAATGAAGGAAACCTGTTATCACAACCTGTTCACTATCGTGATGAAAGAACAAAAGGAGTGTTAAAGGAAATATCTGAAATTACTGAGTTAGAAAAATTATATTCAGAAACAGGAAATCAGATTATGGAGATAAACACCTTGTTTCAACTCTTTAAGGTACGGCAAGAATTTCCTAATTCATTTTATAAAACGAATAAGATTCTTTTAATGCCAGATTTGTTTAATTATCTCTTGACAGGTAAGTTTGCTACAGAAAAAAGCATTGCTTCAACGACTCAACTCTTTGATCCTAGAAGACAAAAATGGAATCAGAATGTTTTAAAATTATTTGAATTAGATCCGTCTTTACTTCCTGAAGTTGTCTCAGAGGGAAATGTTCTTGGTAGGATAAAGAATGAGTATGGTTTAGGCGATATTCCTGTTGTGAATGTTTGTAGTCATGATACAGCAAGCGCGATTGTATCAGTTCCTAAGACAGAAGATAGTTTGTTTATTTCATCAGGGACTTGGTCTTTGGTTGGAGTGGAGCTTTCTTCACCTATTCTTAGTACCGAATCGTTCAGTTATGGATTTACAAATGAAGTCGGGAAAGATGGAGTGATTACTTTTTTGAAGAATTGCACAGGGTTGTGGATCATAGAGGAACTAAGACGTTCATTTGAACGAAGAGGGAAAGCATATTCTTTTGGTGATATAAAAACAATGGTGGAGAAAGAAAAAGAAGATCTTCCTTTGATTGATACTGAATCAACTGAATTTGCAACAGAATCTGATATGTACAAGACTTTAACAGAATATCTAGCTTATCATCATGAGACTAGAGAGTGGACAGATGGACAACTATTTAAGATAGTTTATGAAAGCCTAGCTGAAACGTATAAGGAAACAATAGAGTTACTAGAGAAACTAACTCATAAGGTTTATAAGAGGATATATGTGATTGGAGGAGGCGCTAGAGCCAGTTACTTCAATCAAATGATTGCTGATAGAACTGGTAAAGAGGTTCTTACAGGTTCGACTGAAGCTACAGCTGTAGGGAATATTTGTATACAGCTATTAAGTCAAGGTAAAATAAACGAGGATACAGGGTTAAAGGATATTATGACAAATATTGCTGATACACAATATTATTATCCTCAGCTATCATAAACAAAAATAAAAAAACGGAGGTTTTGTCATGAACAAAAAAAGTCTTTTGAAATGCGCTGTTATCGGGTTAGTAGCTACCCTTGGTTTAGCAGCTTGTGGAACATCTAAGGATGCAAGCGGTGGAAGTTCTTCTGGTAAAGAAGTATTAGAATTTTATCATGGGTATCATCATAGTGAAGATGAATGGCCTGTAGCTAAAACTATGCGAGATTTATATGATAAATTTGCAGAAGAACATAAAGATAGTGGTGTAGAATTTAAACCAATTCCTATAAATGGTGATTTGAAGGATGTAATGAATAACAAGGTTGCTAGTGGTGAATTTCCAGATGTGATTGACCTAGCAGGTAATGCAGTATCATTAGCTGCAATTGAACAAAAACTTGTTTTAGATTTGAAACCATATATCGATTCAAATAAGCTTGAAAAAAATGTTGGTTTGAACTATAAACAAAACCAAAAAGATGGAAAAATTTATACAGTTCACGAACAGTTATTTACAATGGGCTTATGGTACAACAAGGATATATTTGCAAAAGCAGGTGCTAAAACACCTGATCAGTGGAATACTTGGGAAGATTTTACACAAGCAATGGCTACTGTGAGAAAGCAAGATGGAGTGTATGCATTTGGTGCTGGAGAACCATCTATTCGCTTGTTTAATACAGTCTTAGGAACCACAGAAAATGGGCGTAAATTATTAGACAAACCATTAACAAAAGAAGGAATCGAATCTAAAGAATTTGCAGATGCTTTGAAAATGGTTATGAAAGAAATTCAAGCTAATGGTTCTAAGAATGCTGGTGGCGATGCTAATGCTTATTCTAAAGACTTCCAAGAAGGTAAATCTGCAGTCTTCTTTAATGGTGTGTGGGCTTCTGGTGAGATGTCTAAGAACCCAAGTCTTGCACCTGGAATCTATCCTGCAGGTGTAGCAATTAGTTCTTCTGGAGGTGGTATCACTATCTCAAGTAAGATGTCTGAAGCTAAACAAAAACTAGCTCTTGAGTTTTTGAAATATATGACTAGCGATGATGTACAAAAAGTAATTTTTGAAAAAGTAGGAGCAAATCCTTCTGATGAAAATGTAAATGTAAAAGAACTTTCAGAAAAGAGTTCAGAAGCTACTACTAAAATTTTAGGACAAGCAATCACTCAAGTTAAGAATGCAAAAGTAGTTGTTCCAACTGTAAGTGATGTTTGGGGTGGCGATGTACACACAGCTATTATCAATGCATTGACAGAAAGTGCTGCTGAAAATGTAGATGTTGATCAAAAAGTGAAATCTACTCAAGATGTGTTGAAATCATTGATTGGTTAATTGTTTTAGGGAGTGGAAACGAAGCTCAGTTGGCACTGCCAACTGAGCTTGATTTTACTCATATGGTTGAAAAAAGGAGTTTGTTTATGGCACAAAAAGTTATGAGCCTACAAAATAGGAAGAATCAAAAAAGACGATTTATCTTTTTATTTCTTTTGCCAACGTTGATTTGTTTCTTTCTATTTTATTTTTATTCTGTAGTAACAATCTTTTTAACTTCATTTGCTAAATGGGATTATACAAATTTAAACACCCCTGAGTTTCTTGGATTTGATAAATTATTTGAAAATTATAGGTATGTTTTTAAAGAATACCCATTTTTTACAGAAGCTCTAATTAATTCTGTTCGTTGGGCTGTAATTGGTGTTATTATTCAAGTTCCTTTAGCTTTATCTGTTGCAATTACATTATCTAAGAAATTAAAAGGATGGAAGATATCTAGAAATCTTTATATTGTACCTAGTATCATTTCTAGTGCTGCTATGGGATTGATTTTTCTTCAAATCTATAATCCAAACTATGGCGTTGTTAACCAAATTATTCATTTATTTAATCCATCGTTTAAAGATTCAGTACTGTTGACTCCAGGATTAAATATAGCAGCTATGACTGGCGCTTATATCTTCTTTGCAGGAGCATCAACCATTATGATTCTTGGGCAAATTTTTGCTATTCCAGAAGAAGTTCAAGAAGCTGCTATTTTAGACAATATTACTGGTTGGAGGAAAGAGTGGTATATTACGATTCCGATGATTAAGGGGACAATTAAAACTGTTTCAATTATGGCTGCAACTTCAGGATTTTTGCTCTATAACGAAGTATTCTTTTTGACAAATGGTGCTGCAGGAACAAAAAGTATCAGTTTTGTTATTAGAGAATTAGCGGTGGCTAGCTCACGAACTCAGTATGCTCGTGCAAATACAATTGGAGTTATACAAATCTTAGGTGGAATGTTGATTATCGTTTGTATTAATATTTTATTCAGAGAAAGAAAAAGACTGAAAGGTGGGAAATGATTATGAATACACATATAAATGGTATTAGTAAAAAAGGTAAAGTTCTTATATATGGTTATATGCTCCTTACCATTTTAATTTCCATTTTCCCTATTGCGTGGATATTTTTATCATCATTAAAAGCAGATCCTATGAAAAATCCAGGTATTAGTTTACCAACTGACTTTACTCTTGATGGTTATATAAATGTTTTTACAAAACTTCATGTTTTCACTTACTTTTGGAATAGCTTTAAAGTAGTGTCTATATCAGTTATTATTAGCATTGTTATGATTTCCATGTCTTCATATGTTATTGCTAGGATGGAATTTAGAGGGAAGAAGTTAGTGACTTCTATGCTGTATTCTACTCTATTTATTCCAGCAACAGCTATGACTTTTCCAGTTTATAGATTAGTAAATGCGTTGGGGATCTATAATACCCCAGTTGCTCTAATTCTAGTCTACTCTTGTAGTGGAATTGCTATGAGTTTCTTCATTATAAAGAACTATTTTGAAATTATTCCAAAAGAATTGGAGGAGGCGGCAGAGATTGATGGTGCGACATATGCTCAAACTTTTTGGAAAGTGATGTTGCCAATTGCTAGACCTGGAATTTTAACAGCAGCAGTACTTGCCTTTATTAATAACTGGAATGAATATTATTGGGCATCTATGTTGGTGATTGATAAAAATGAATTAACAGTACCAGCATTACTAGGTCAATTTACTACAAGTTTTAATACTAATTATAATGGTCTCTTTTCAGCGATTGTTGTAATCGTATTACCACCAATCATTCTATTTGCATTTACAAGTAAATACTTTATTGAAGCTTTAGGAGGAGGAGCAGTAAAAGGATGAAACATACACTTGAAACTATCAATAGTAGAACTCAGTGGTTTAGAGAAGCAAGATTTGGGATGTTCATTCATTGGGGTTTATATTCTATTCCAGGAAAAGGGGAATGGATTCGTAGTCATCAGAAATTATCTATTGAAGATTATGAACCATATTTTCGAGCTTTTGATCCTAAGGAATATAAGCCTAGAGAATGGGCTAAACAAGCAAAAGCTGCAGGGATGAAGTATATGGTTTTAACAGCTAAACATCATGATGGATTTTGTTTGTTTGATTCAAAATTTACAGATTATAAATCAACAAATACACCTGCAGGTAGAGATTTAGTTAAAGAATTTGTAGATGCCGTTCGAGCTGAAGGTTTAAAAGTAGGGTTATATTTTAGTTTGATTGACTGGTATCATCCTGATTTTCCTAAATATGCTGATCTAAATCATCCAATGAGAGGAAATGAAGTCTATCGAGATGAGAAAATTAACTTTGACCGTTATTTGGAGTATTTGCACAATCAAGTTAAGGAAATTGTAACTGGATATGGTCAGATTGACATATTATGGTTTGATTATTCTTATGAAGATATGGTAGGTGAAAAATGGGGAGCTTCAAAATTAATAGACATGGTTCGTCATTATCAGCCAAACGTTATCGTAGATAATAGATTAGAAACATCAGGTGAAGGATTCGGAAGTATTGTTACAGATGAAATTACCTCTTACGCTGGAGATTTTGTTAGTCCAGAGCAAATTGTTCCTCACGAAGGCATTCGAAACTTTAAAGGTGAGCCTGTTCCTTGGGAACTTTGTCTAACTATGAATAACAATTGGGCTTATAATCCTACAGATTATCTATATAAGTCTAGTCAAACTTTGATAAGAAAGTTAGTTGAATGTGTTAGTAAAAACGGGAATATGATTCTTAATGTAGGCCCAGATGCTTTGGGAAGAATTAATGATCCAAGTAAGAAAATATTAGATGATTTTCATCAATGGATGTCTCGAAATGGTGAGTCAATTTATGGATGTAGTGGAGATGAAAATTTACCAAAACCAGATTGGGGATACTATACTCGTAATGGAAATACGGTTTATGCTCATGTATTTGAACAACCTATAGGACCGTTAGCTCTTCTTGGCATTAGTAAAGAAAACGTAAAAAGAATGAGCTTTCTTCATGATGGAAGTGAGGTGAAAATTTCAGAAAGCTGGACGACCAATGCCTATAAAGGAATTTGTTTTGCACAGTTTGGAGAAGTTCCTCATTTTACCTATCCATTACCAGACTTGATTGATAGCGTAATAAAAATTGAGTTGAGAGAGTAGTTTATATGAAAATTGAAAATAAAAATGTAAGACGTAATTTCTTTTGGGGAGATGGTCGATTTTATACTACTGATATCGTAAACAAACGGGCAGGAGTAATGATAAAAAATGTTTCGAAAGAGGAATTTACCATTACATTGGAGAATGGTATAAGACTTTCTTCAAATCATTTTTCAGCAATCGTTAGGGAAGAGGGAGATAAGCGGATTGAGGTTTCTTTTGTTTATCCTTCCATTCGTTTACGTTTAATCTTTGAATCAAGGGATGATGTTCTTTCGAAACAATTAGTTTTAGAATCTTCTACTGAAGTTATTAAATCTGTAGAGGTAGAGAGTTTTGAGTTTGAAACAGAAGACCATATTTTCTATCCTAAAAGACAAGATTGTATTAAGGAAATGGCAAATTTTTCCGGCTATTATGTAGAATTAGGACAACCTGTTTATGCTAATTCTTTCTTCTTAGGAATGGAATTTCCCATGTCTGAAAACAAGGTAGATGGTAGACATTATGTATCAAGGTATTACTTAGGAACGGTTATTAATCAAGAGAAAAATTTGTGGCCTTGTATTGTTGGGGGTGCAGGTTCCTATAAAAAAGAAGAGATTCAAGAGGCATTTTTTGAATATGTGGAAGGAATAGCTCAACCTAGTTATTTCCGTAAACAGTATAATTCCTGGTATGACCATATGACCGACATTACAGAAGAAGGTATTCTAAAAAGTTTTTCTGAGATTAGAGATGGATTTGAAAATCATGGAGTCCATTTAGATGCTTATGTTGTTGATGATGGTTGGACAAACTATCAATCTGTTTGGGAATTCAATCATAAATTCCCAAATGGTTTGAGAAATATTAAACATCTTGTAAATGGATTTGGTTCAAGCCTAGGATTATGGATTGGTCCCAGAGGTGGTTATAATGGGACAGAAATCATTATGAGTGATTGGTTGGAAGCACATCCAGAGTTAAGGATTGGCTCTAAAAATTATACTTCAAATGATGTAAACGTCGCTGATTTTAACTATCTCAATCAAATGAAGAAAAAGATGTTGGAATATCAAAAAGAATTCGATATCAGCTATTGGAAAATTGATGGTTGGTTACTTCAACCTGACAAACCTGATAAGAGTGGGTCGCATGGTATGTATACCATGACAGCGGTTTATGAGTTCTTAGTTCAACTGTTGATAGATCTAAGAAAGGAGCGAGGAGGAAAAGATTGTTGGTTAAACTTGACTTCTTATGTAAATCCTAGTCCATGGTTTTTACAGTGGGTCAATAGTTTATGGATTCAAATATCTCAAGATGTAGGGTTTACAGAGAATGCAGGTAATGATATTAATCGTATGATTACTTACCGAGATATTCAGTATCAAGAATTTTTGGAAAAACGTGAGATACAGTTACCTATGTGGTCGCTTTATAATCATGAACCAATCTATGCTGTCAGTGCAAATACCTGGTACATGGATCATCAAATGTTTGCATCAATACCAGATTTTGAAGCTTATCTATTATTTATTTCAACAAGAGGGAATGCTTTTTGGGAGTTTCACTATTCTTTTGATATGTTTGATGAAGAACGCTGGAAAGCCAATGCTCGTGCTGTCAAATGGATAGAGGAGAATTATCAAACACTAAAATATAGTAAAAAAATAGGAGGAAGTCCTGAAAAATTTGAAATTTATGGTTATAAGTGTCACAATCAGAAGACTTCTACTGAAATTCTCTCTCTGAGAAATCCTGCTCAGATTAAACAAAAAATAAAAATAGAGAATCTTTCGATAGAGAATTTTACCAGAGTAATTGGAGATTTTACTATTCAAGAAGATGAGATAGAATTGGCACCGTACTCTATCGTGATACTGAAGAAGTAAAGAAAAAATTGTGAGGTAGAGATGACGATTTATATTAATAAGGACGAGACCGTTTTTCATTTGGAAATGAAAGATAGTAGTTATATTTTTAGAATTTTAGAAAATGGGGAACTTCAACATCTATATTTTGGGAAAAGGATTCATGTCAAGGAAAATTATAACCAATTGATGGCCTATGAAAAAAGAGGATTTGAAGTATCTTTTTCTGAAGAATTTGAGGATATTCAACAGTCTATGATACAAAATGAATATTCTTCATACGGGAAAGGAGATTTTCGGCATCCAGCTTTTCAAGTTCAAGGAATGAATGGTAGTAGGATAACGACACTAAAATATCAAGGTTTTGAACTTGCAAAAGGGAAGAATCGTCTTAACTCTCTACCTTCAACATTTGATGATATTGGTCAGTGTGCGGAAACATTAACGATTATTTTAACAGATTCTATATTAGATTTAACTGTTAGACTAAATTATACAATTTTTCCGGAATACAATGTCTTAGTTAGAAATACGGAATTTTTAAATAATAGCAATAATAAGTTGACTCTTTTGAAAGCAATGAGTTTACAGCTAGATCTACCTGATAGTCAATATGACTTTATTCAATTTTCTGGAGCATGGCTGAGGGAACGTCAGTTATATAGAACTTCGCTTAGACCAGGTATTCAAGCAATAGATAGCTTGAGATACTCATCAAGTCCTCAGCAAAATCCTTTCTTTATGCTATCAAGGAGGGAAACTACAGAGCATAGTGGTGAGGTTTATGGTTTTAACTTTATCTATTCTGGAAATTTTCAAAATATGATTGAAGTTGACCATTTTGACACCGCTAGAGTAACGGTAGGAATAAATCCAGTAGAATTTCGTTTTTTATTAAATCCTGCCGAAAGTTTTGTGACACCAGAAGCAATTGTGACCTATTCTGATCAAGGGATGAATCAGATGAGCCAGCAACTATCAGATTTTTATCGACATCATTTAGTTAATCCTAATTTTTCTCAAGCTAGTCGTCCTATAATACTCAATAGTTGGGAAACATTTTATTTTGACTTGAGTACAGAAAAAATTTTAGATTTAGCAAAGGCTGCTAAAGATTTAGGGATAGAATTATTTGTACTGGATGATGGTTGGTTTGGTCATAGGAAAGATGACAAAAGTTCTCTGGGTGACTGGGTAACAGATAGAAGTCGCCTTCCTGAAGGTATTGGATTTCTTGCAGATGCAATTCACAAAATAGGTTTACAATTTGGTTTATGGTTTGAGCCTGAAATGATTTCTATTGATAGTGATTTGTACAAGAATCATGCCGATTGGACTATCCATTTGTTAGACAGAGAGAAGTCAGTAGGAAGAAATCAATATGTGTTGGATTTGACGAGACAGGAAGTTGTTGATTACCTTTTTGATTCTATTTCTAAAATCATAATCGAAACAAATCTGGATTATATCAAATGGGATATGAATCGTCATATAACAGATATTTATAGTATGGAACTTGATTCTGAACAGCAGATGGAATTTGGTCATCGATATATCTTAGGTCTTTATCAGTTATTAGATCGTTTAATAACTAAGTTCCCTTCAGTTCTATTTGAATCTTGTTCTTCAGGTGGTGGACGTTTTGATTTAGGACTTATGTATTATGCACCGCAAGCGTGGACGAGTGATGATACGGACCCGATAGAAAGATTGAAAATTCAGCATGGAACTTCTTATGGATATTCTCCATCAATGATGACAGCACATGTTTCTATTTCTCCAAATGAACAAAGTGGAAGACAAACGAGTTTGGACACTAGGACAAATGTAGCTTATTTTAGTTCTTTCGGTTATGAATTAGATGTTACGAGATTGTCGGTAGAAGAAAAAGAACAAGTGAGAGAACAAATTCAGTTTTATAAAAAATATCGTTCATTGTTTCAATATGGGGATTTTTATAGGATAAACAGTCCTTTTAGTTGTGATTCTGCTAGTTGGCAAGTTGTTTCAAAGAATAAATGCCAGTCGATTTTACTGTATGCTCAATTGAATAGTAAGTTGAACCCAGGTTATACAAGAGTTTATTTTAGTGGTTTAGATAAAGATAAATGCTATTCCGTCTCTGGATTTGATGAGTTCTTTTATGGAGATGAATTAATGAATGCTGGAATAAAGGTCAGTTTAAGTAATTTAGCACTATGTGTTCCAGAATATCTTACAAAATTATTTGTTATTGAGGAAGTTGTATGTAAATTATGTAAATAATGAGGAAATAAAAATGGAAAATAAAAAAATAGCAAAACAGATTTTAATAGCTACAGCTGTTTTAACAAGTTTTTTAGGAAGTAAATTGGTTTATGCAGATGTAGTCCAAAGTAATTCTAATGACAGAGCTAGTACTGAAACTACTAGAGTAACAGGGAATAACTTAAGAAAACCAATTACTAAAGATCAAGAAACTGATACGGAGACGACATATCTTTCAGATATGGATTGGTCTTCTGCAACTCATGGTGATGTAGATAAAACAAAAACAGTACAAAAAGATGCTCCATTTACAACAGGAAATAAAGGAGAACATACTAAAATTTCATTGCTTACTTCTGACAATAAAGTTAAGTATTTTGATAAAGGAATAGGGACAGTCGCAGATTCCCCGTCTGTAATCAGCTATGATATTAGTGGTCAAGGATTTGAAAAATTTGAAACTTATATAGGAATTGATCAAAGTGCTAATAGTTCTAGAGCAGACCACGCAGTAGTGGATAAAATAGAAATAGAAATAGATGGAGAAGTAGTTTATTCCAGTAATGTAACTAATCCAGATGGATTCAGATATAATACCCAGGCACAATTTATTAGTGTGACAATTCCACAAAACGCTAAAAAAATATCCTTAAAATCATTCTCAGGAGAACATACATGGGGTGATGAAGTTGTATTTGCTGATGCTAAACTTATTAAAACTGTTAGTACTCAAACTATAACTCCAGATCTTCTTAATAAAGGAATTAATGGAGGAGTATATCTTTCTGATTTAGAATGGGTTGATGCTACTCATGGTGATGACGATAAATCAAAAACAGTTCAGAAAGATAAACCGTTTACACCTGGTAATAACGGTGCAAATAATAAAATAAAATTATTAATTGACGGGAAGGAAATAGAATTTAATAAAGGATTGGGAACTGTAGCAAGTAACCCGTCTAGTATAAAATATGATGTTTCGGGTGCTAATGTTACAAGATTTATTTCCTATGTCGGAATTGATAGGAGCGCCAATCATTTAAATTCAGATTACGCAGATATTCAAAAGTTTGAAGTTGTTGCGGATGGTAAAGTCATTTACTCATCAGATTCAAAATATCCGAAAGGAATTAAGTATGATACATCAGCATTTCTGGTTGATGTTGAAATTCCAAAAGATACACAGACGATAGAACTTAAATCATATTCAGGAAAACATACATGGGCTGACGAATTGGTTTTAGGTGGAGCCATGTTTATGGCAAATGGTAAATTTAAGAATCCTAATGATTGGTCAGAAGTTGATAAACGTCGTGAAATTAATAATGAACATCCGTTACTTATGATGCCTTTATATGCTAACGGAGAAGAGTTTAACCAAGGGAAATATACTTTTTGGGGAGGAGATACATTAACAGGTAAGTGGGAGAATATACCAGATGACTTAAAACCATATACTGTTATACAGTTACATCCAGATGATCTTCCTAAAAGAGATGGAGCTGCTAGAGATTTTTATGAACATATGTTAGAAGAAGCAGCGAAATATGTAAATCCTAAGACTGGAAAAAATGAACCAATTCCAGTTATTCTGACGGTTTACACTGCTGGTAATATGCCTTATTATACTTCGGCACATTGGTTAAGTACCAGCTGGATTGATAAAATGTATCAAAAATATCCAAATTTGCATGGTATTTTCAGTACAGAGAATTATTGGATTTGGGCAAATGATATTGAAAATAAGGCGGCAGATTATTTAAAAGTATCAGCTAAAAATGGAGGATATTTTATATGGGCTGAACAAAATAATGGTTCTGCAATAGAAAAAGCATTTGGAAAAAACGGTAAGATAGCATTTCAGAAATCTGTTGATAAGTACTGGAAGAACCTTATTTTCATGTTCAAAAATACACCTGCTGCCGAGGGAAATGATTCAACTACAGAAAGTTATATGAAGGGACTTTGGTTATCAAATCATACTTATCAATGGGGTGGTTTGATGGATACTTGGAAGTGGTATGAGACAGGTAAATGGAAACTGTTTGCAACTGGTAATATCGGAAAAAGTCAAGGAGATAGACAATGGTTGACTGAACCAGAGTCTATGCTAGGAGAAGAGGCTTTAGGGGTTTACCTTAATGGAGGTGTAGTTTATAATTTTGAACATCCAGCTTATACCTATGGTGTAAATAATAAAGAAAGCTTACTCTTTAGCGAAGTAATAAAAGAATTTTTTAGATATGTAATAGCACATCCAGCACCATCTAAAGAAAAGGTACTTGAGGATACAAAAGTATTCATACATGGAGACTATTCAAATAAAGGAAATGGTAAGTTCTTTGTAAACGTAAATACTGATAGAGAACAAACTCCATTATACATGACTGGTCGTTATAATGTTATTCCAGCTATTCCAGGTATTTTAAAAACAGATAAATTGAAAGAGTCTGTTTCTGGTAATCGTATTCAGATTAAGGAGATCACTTCCCCAGAATTTAGCTCTACTCAGGCTAGAAAAGAATACTTGAATAAGCTGTATCCTACGAATTATGAAGGAGATATCTTTGCTCAGAAATTAGATAATAGATGGTTTGTCTATAATTATAAGGTAAATGAGAATGTTAAACAGACTGGAAAATTAAAATTTAATTCTTTAGAAATGGATGTTGAATTTGAACCTCATACCTATGGTATTTTTGAGAGAATAAGTAATGGATTGAAAGTTAATTTAAATAATTTTAGAACAAATAAAGATTCACTATGGTCTAATGCTCAAGATGCAAATCAGGCAAGGAAACTACCACAATTGACCAAAAAAGGTGCGATTAAGTGGATTGATGAACATTATATCAAAGATACTCAGTTTGGAGAGAAAAGGGTTACAAAGATAGTATTAAGAGGTATAGATAAACTTCCTACTATTCATTCATTAACAGGAACAAATAATTCCTATGATCAGCCATCTCTCAATTTTGATCAGGAAAATCATACGGTTACTATTACCATTAACAGTAACGGAAATCTTGAATTCGAACTTCATTTTTAGAAAGGAGTGAGTTTATGTCTCAAGATGAAAAATTAATTCGTGAACAGATTTGTGATGTTTGTCATAAGATGTGGCAACTTGGTTGGGTTGCTGCAAACGATGGGAATGTATCTGTTCGATTAGATGAGGATATCATTATTGCAACTCCTACTGGCATCAGCAAAAGTTTTATTACTCCAGAAAAGCTGGTGAAGTTAAATCTCAAAGGAGAGATTTTAGAAGCAGAAGGTAATTACCGCCCTTCTAGTGAAATTAAAATGCACATTCGTTGTTACGAAGAACGTGAGGATGTCCGTGCGGTTGTTCACGCGCATCCACCGATTGCAACAGGATTTGCTCTTGCACATATTCCTTTAGATACTTATTCACTAATTGAGAGCGCGATTGTGGTTGGGGCAATTCCTATAACTCCATTTGGAGTTCCGTCTACAATGGAAGTGCCAGAAGCAATTACACCTTATCTACCAGATCATGATGTCATGCTATTAGAAAATCATGGAGCTCTGACTGTCGGAAGCGATGTCATTACAGCATACTACCGTATGGAAACTTTAGAATTAGTAGCAAAAACAACCTTCCATGGAAGAATGTTACTGTCTACAAAAGGTATTGAAGAACAAGAAATTGCTCGTCCGACTTTAGAACGTCTATTCTCAATGCGAGAAAATTATAAGGTTACAGGTCGTCACCCAGGCTACCGTAAATATAATGGCGATGGTAGTATAAAAGAAACAGAAAAATAAGAGGAAAGTATTATGATCCAACATCCACGTATTGGTATTCGTCCGACTATTGATGGTCGTCGTCAAGGTGTACGCGAATCACTTGAAGTACAGACAATGAACATGGCTAAAAGTGTGGCAGATCTTATTTCAAGTACATTGAAATATCCAGATGGAGAACCTGTGGAATGCGTGATTTCTCCATCTACTATTGGTCGTGTTCCAGAGGCTGCAGCTTCACATGAATTGTTCAAAAAATCAAATGTTTGTGCAACAATTACAGTCACACCATGCTGGTGTTATGGTAGTGAAACTATGGATATGTCTCCAGATATTCCTCATGCTATTTGGGGATTTAATGGGACAGAACGTCCAGGGGCTGTCTATCTTGCAGCTGTTCTAGCTTCACATGCTCAAAAAGGTATTCCAGCGTTTGGGATTTATGGAAGAGATGTTCAGGAAGCTAATGATACAGACATTCCAGGAGATGTCAAAGAAAAACTTTTACGTTATGCGCGTGCAGCTCTTGCAACTGGCTTGATGCGAGACACTGCTTACCTATCAATGGGTAGTGTATCAATGGGGATTGGTGGTTCTATTGTGAATCCAGATTTCTTCCAAGAATACTTAGGAATGCGAAATGAATCGGTAGATATGACGGAGTTCACGCGCCGTATTGACCGTGGTATTTATGACCCAGAAGAGTTTGAACGTGCTATGGTTTGGGTAAAAGAACATATCAAAGAAGGAGTTGACCGAAATCGTGAAGACTTGATTCTTTCTAAAGAAGAAAAAGAAAAACAATGGGAATTTGTTGTAAAAATGTTCATGATTGGTCGAGATCTTATGCAGGGAAATCCTCGTTTAGCAGAGCTTGGTTTTGAGGAAGAAGCAGTTGGTCACCATGCTTTAGTAGCTGGTTTCCAAGGTCAACGCCAGTGGACAGACCATTTCCCCAATGGGGACTTTATGGAAACTTTCCTCAATACTCAGTTTGACTGGAATGGTATTCGAAAACCATTTGTATTTGCGACAGAGAATGATTCACTAAATGGTGTGTCTATGCTCTTTAATTATCTATTAACAAATACTCCACAAATCTTTGCTGATGTGCGTACTTATTGGAGTCCAGAGGCTGTTAAACGTGTAACAGGGCATACTTTAGAGGGGCGTGCTGCAGACGGATTCTTACATCTAATCAATTCTGGCTCTTGTACATTAGATGGTACAGGTCAAGCTACACGAGATGGCCAACCTGTTATTAAACCATTTTGGGAGTTGGATGAAAGTGAAGTACAGGCTATGCTTGAAAACACAGACTTCCCACCAGCAAACCGCGAATACTTCCGTGGAGGAGGATTCTCAACTCGTTTCTTGACGAAGGGTGATATGCCAGTAACAATGGTACGTCTCAATCTTCTAAAAGGGGTTGGTCCAGTGCTACAAATTGCAGAAGGTTACACACTTGAACTTCCTGAAGATGTTCACCATACTTTAGATAATCGTACAGACCCAGGCTGGCCAACTACTTGGTTTGCTCCACGTTTGACAGGAAAAGGTGCTTTCAAGTCTGTCTATGACGTCATGAATAATTGGGGAGCTAATCACGGAGCCATAACATATGGACACATTGGAGCAGACTTGATTACCTTGGCTTCTATGTTGAGAATTCCTGTCAATATGCATAATGTACCTGAGGAAGATATCTTTAGACCTAAAAATTGGTCCTTATTTGGAACAGATGATCTAGAATCAGCAGACTATCGTGCATGTCAGTTGTTGGGGCCACTACATAAATAAAACTTGTTTATATAGGAGGTGAACTTACGTCCCTCCTATCCTTTTAAAAATATTTGTTAGATATTTCACAAATGATTGAAAACGAATACAAAAAGTAATATAATGATGTTAAATATATAGCGCGAAGGCGCAGGAGGAAAATTATATGGCTACATTTTATGTTCCGGCAGTCAACCTTATTGGAAAAGGTGTTGTAAATGAAGTGGGTCCTTATATCAAGGAACTTGGCTATAAAAAGGCGCTTTTGGTGACAGATAAGTTCATCGAAGGAAGTGACATTTTGCCTAAGGTTTTAAAACCGCTAGATGCAGAAGGAATCGAATATGTCATCTTTAGCGATGTAGAGCCAAACCCTACTTGTAAGAATGTCACAGATGGGGTAGCTGCTTTGGAAGAACATGGATGTGATTTTATCATCAGTCTTGGTGGGGGTTCTCCACAGGATGCAGCTAGTTGTATTTCTATCATAGCAACAAATGGTGGAAAACCACAGGATTATGAAGGGCTTCATAAGTCTGCTAAAAAAGGCTTGCCAGTTGTGGCTATCAATACAACGGCAGGAACTTCTGCAGAAATTACTATTAACTATGTGATTACCGATGAAGAACGCAAGGTTAAGATGGTAATGGTTGACAAGAATAGCCTTGCTCTTATCTCTGTTAATGACCCTGAATTGATGATTTCAAAACCTCAAGCCTTGACTGCAGCGACAGGTATGGATGCTCTGACTCACGCTGTTGAAGCTTTGGTAACACCTGGTGCTTATGATGTGACCAAGAAATTATCTATCGGAGCAATTGAGCTTATCAAGGAATACCTTCCTCGCGCTGTAGCAAATGGACATGATATTGAAGCGCGTGAAGGTATGGTCAATGCCATCTTCCTTGGTGGTATGAGTTTTAACAATGCAGGTCTGGGCTATGTTCACTCAATGGCTCACCAGCTCGGCGCAGTATATAATTTGCCACACGGTGTTTGCTGTGCCATGTTGTTACCAGTTATAGAACGTGAAAATGCTAAACGTGTACCAGAAGCTTTCCGTAATGTTGCCAAGGCCTTGGGACTTCATGTAGAAGGTAAATCAGATGAAGAGTGTGCCGATTACGCAATTGCTGAGATTGAGAAGCTTTCTGAGATAGTAGGCATTCCTAAGAAATTGACTGAACTTGGTATTGAAGAAAAAGATTTCGACTTTGAATACCTTTCTAAGAATGCCTTGATTGATGCCTGCGCACCAGGAAATCCATTCATGCCAACCTTAGAAGAAACGATTGAGTTTTATAAAGAGTTGTTTTAGCAAGAGATTTGACGACAATGTGACAATTCACCTCTAATTATTGACATTTCAGGAAAAATTGCAGTAAAAACTGCACATCCTTCTTTAAATGTGCTATAATACAGAAAAAAATAATGATGGAGGTCGTCGCGATGGTAACAACATTTTTGATGATTTTTGTGGTGGTTTGTGTGCTCCTATTGGTGATAGTCACACTGAGTACAGTTTATGTGGTTCGTCAACAGTCGGTGGCGATTATTGAACGCTTTGGGAAATACCAAAAGGTTGCCAATAGCGGTATTCACATCCGCTTGCCTTTTGGGATTGACTCGATTGCAGCTCGGATTCAGTTGCGCTTGTTGCAAAGCGATATTGTTGTTGAGACTAAGACCAAGGATAATGTGTTTGTTATGATGAATGTAGCGACCCAGTACCGTGTTAATGAGCAGAGCGTGACAGATGCTTACTATAAACTCATGCGTCCAGAATCTCAGATTAAATCTTATATCGAAGATGCTCTTCGCTCTTCTGTTCCCAAATTAACCTTGGATGAATTGTTTGAGAAAAAAGATGAGATTGCCCTTGAAGTTCAACATCAAGTAGCAGAAGAAATGACTACTTACGGTTATATTATTGTGAAAACCTTGATTACTAAGGTCGAACCAGATGCAGAAGTCAAGCAATCCATGAATGAAATCAATGCAGCGCAACGCAAGCGGGTCGCAGCGCAAGAATTGGCGGAAGCTGATAAGATTAAAATCGTCACTGCAGCTGAAGCCGAAGCAGAAAAGGACCGCCTCCATGGTGTGGGGATTGCCCAACAACGTAAGGCTATTGTGGATGGCTTAGCAGAGTCTATCACCGAACTCAAGGAAGCCAATGTTGGCATGACAGAAGAACAAATCATGTCCATCCTCTTGACCAACCAGTATTTGGATACTTTGAATACCTTTGCCTCTAAAGGAAATCAAACTATCTTTTTACCAAATACGCCAAATGGTGTCGATGATATCCGTACACAAATCTTGTCAGCCCTTCGAGCTGACAAGAAATAATAGATTAAAGAGCTTGGCAACAGGCTCTTTTTGTATTACCCTTGTAGCTTTGAGGACTAAATCTTCCTCCACAAATTATAGAATCTTTTCTGAGGATTTAGGGAGTGATGGAGGAAGTCTTGAAAGCGCTTTTGTTTTGTGCTATAGTCAAGTAAATCGAGTCATTTAAAGAGGATTGTTTGTATGAGAAGAGAAGAAGTTTTACGAAATCACTGGTTTTTTAGCCAGGAAGTGGGGAAAGAAGATGCCTTGGCACCAGATTTTCAGAGGGGAAATTGGCAGGCTATTCAAGTGCCACACGACTGGAGTATTTACAATGATTTTGACCAGTATTCGCCAGCGCAAAATGAGGGTGGTCAGTTAAATGGTGGTCAGGCCTGGTATCGGACACAGTTTTACTTGAAAGAAGATGCCAGTCTTGTTTCGGTGCGTTTGCTCTTTGACGGGGTTTACATGAATTCCCAAGTCTATATCAACGGGCAAGTGCTGGGCTATTATCCCAATGGCTATACACCATTTTCTTATGATATCACTCCTTATCTAAGAAATGATGGAACAGCCAACCAGCTTGCAGTTTTTGTGGAAAATCAGCAACCTAGCAGTCGTTGGTACTCTGGTAGCGGTATTTACCGAGAAGTAAAATTGTTGATTACAGATCTGGTGCATCTGGATTTATATGGGATTAAGATAGTAAGTCCCAAGCTCAAGGAACAAAGAGATGGATGGGTTGAAACTCAGCTTGAAAGTAAGGTTTCAAATGATGGACCTCAGTCCGTGTCGGTGTATTTGGAGCAGAGTATCTGGTATGATGGGCAACAGCTGTCAGACTGGCAGGCGACAGACTCTCTAGTGATTGAGTCTGGGGACAAATATTCTTTCCAACAAGCCATATCAATTTTCCAACCTTTGCTTTGGGATATTGATTCTCCTCACCTTTACCAATTGAAGACTCGCCTTTATAAAAATGGCATTTTAGTTGATGAAGAAGAGGAAACATTTGGTTACCGCTATATGGATTGGCAAGCGGATAAGGGCTTCTTTCTAAATGGGCGCTGGTTGAAGATTCATGGGGTTTGTCTGCACCATGACTACGGAGCGCTGGGAGCTGTGGAAAACAGGTCAGCTGCTGAGAGACGCTTGCGCCAAATGAAGGAAATGGGTGTCAATGCGATTCGAATTACCCATAATCCAGCCAGTAGTATTTTGCTAGATGTGGCTGCTAAAATGGGCCTACTCATCCAAGAAGAAGCCTTTGATACCTGGTATGGAGGCAAGAAAGAATATGACTATGGTCGCTTTTTTGAGGAAGAAGCGACTCATCCAGAAGCGAAAGCAGGCGATTTCTGGTCGGATTACGATTTGCGCACCATGATTGAGCGTGGTAAGAACAATCCAGCAATCTTTATGTGGTCCTTGGGAAATGAAGTTAGTGAAGCAAATGGAGATGCTCATTCATTGAAGACTATCAAACGCTTGCTAGAAAGGGTTAAGGAGCTTGATGATAGCCGTTTTGTGACCATGGGAATGGATCAATTCCGCTTTGGAGATGGTTCTGGAGGTCATGAAAAGATTGCTGATTTGCTGGATGTGGTGGGCCTGAATTACTCGGAAGACAATATTGATGGGATTCGCAAAAGACATCCCCATTGGCGACTTTATGGGTCTGAAACCTCATCGGCTACCCGAACGCGTGATAGCTATTTTCGCCCAGATAAGGAATGGGTTGGGGATAATCGTCGCGTGCGGAATTTTGAACAGTCGGACTATGGTAATGATCGAGTTCCTTGGGGGAAGACAGCAACGGCTTCTTTGATAGCAGATAGAGATCGACTAGACTACGCAGGTCAGTTTATTTGGACAGGAGTGGACTATATCGGTGAGCCGACTCCTTGGCACAATCAAAACGACACACCTGTCAAGAGCTCCTATTTTGGGATTGTGGACACAGCGGGGATTCCTAAAAATGACTATTACCTCTATCAAAGTCAGTGGTTGGACCTAGATCAGCATCCCATGGTTCATATCTTACCTCACTGGAATTGGGAAATCCACAAGACTTATCAACAAGTTGTGGATAAGTATGGGGATATCCCTGTTCGAGTGTATTCAAATGCCCGTTCTGTAGAGCTATTTCTCAATGGAAAATCTCAAGGTAGGAAGACCTTTCAGGAGAAATGGACTTCAGATGGCAGAAAATACCAAGAGGGAGAAGGATCTGACCAACTCTATCTGGAATGGCGTTTGGCTTATCAATCAGGAGAATTGCATGCTGTAGCCTATGACCATCAAGGTCAGCTTGTGGCAGAAGATAGGGTGGTGACTGCAGATAAGCCTGTTAAGATTGGGCTTCATGCCGAAAAAACACAACTGGAACCAGATGGGCAAGACCTCCTTTATCTCTATTTTGATGTATTGGACAAGGATGGAAATTGGGTGCCGAGTGCTTCCAATCAGCTTCATTTTGAAATTGAAGGCCCTGCTCGCATTGTGGGTGTGGATAACGGCAGGCAAGCTAGTCGTGAACGTTATCAGGCTCAAAAAAATGGTCGGTTTAAGAGGAAAGCTTTTCATGGCAGAGGTGTCCTTTTGGTTCAGAGCTTGGAGCAGGCAGGTCAAGTAAGAGTAAAAGCTAGTGCCAGAGGGCTAGAGCCAGCAAGTTTTGATTTCTTAGTGGGAGAGGATTTGGATTGCCAGCCAGTGAAAAATCAGCTCTTCTTTGAGATTCGAGTGGACGACCAGGCAGGTTTGCAAGAAGGAGATTCCCCAGTTGTTGGACTTTATCCACAAACTGTGGATAACCCTGTGAACAAGGTGGGGAATAGTGAAGTGATTTGGGAGACGAGTGGTAGTGCCCACGCCATTATCAAGCAGGGAGTGCTTCATTGCTTGTCTGCAGGCGACTTGGCTATTCGCGCCATTTATCAAGGGGAGACCTATCAAACTCATTTGCAAGTCGCAGAAAATACCTCACTAGGGCAGGCAGTTTCTGTACGACCACTTCGCTTGTATACAGCTAAGGAAATTTATCCACAGCTACCATTTTCAGTTTTGGTAGACTATGAGTCTGGCAGAGTAAAGAGAGTCAAGGTTGTTTGGGAGGAGATTCCTGAAGAAGCTTTGGCAAGATTTCATGAGTTTACAGTATCTGGTCAGCTAGAAGGTCTTAATTTAAAGGCTTCTGCCCAGGTTTGTGTTCAAGGGATTTGCGCTATTGAGCCTGAGAGGGTTTGGACGCTTGTCAAGGAACCCCCACACTTACCAGATCGAGTTAAGCTAGTCTTATCAGATGGCAGACGAGATACGGCCAAGGTGACTTGGGATGAACTTGATTCCCAAATCTATGCTCAGGTAGGAGAATGTGTTCTTACAGGACAAGTAGCAAGCTGTGAGTTGCCGGCAACAGTCACCATCCATGTGACAGATGCCAGTGTAGATGGGGAAGTTATTTCCAATCAGTGGACAGGATCCAACCTGCCTCTGGTCTTTGCTTCCCACTCAGAGCCGAATCACCCAGCCTATTACCTCAATGACAAGGTCATTGCTCGGAAGAAATCGATAGCCAATACCTGGATTGCCAAGTCAGAGAAAGCCAGCGTGGGCCTTCTCTTTGGAGATGCAGGGATTTTAAAACCGCGATTTGTGGATAATGTGACCTTATATTATGTTAAAAATCAAGAATACGTGGCGGTGGAGCCTACCTATATCGATTATTATGTGGGGAATGAGCCTACTTTGCCTCGGACTCCAAACCAGTTGGATAAGGATTCTGCTCTCAAACAAGAAAAGAATTGGCGACCTGTATCAGGTATCCGAAAAACTTCAATTGGTAAGGATGAAGAGCTTCGTTTTGAATTTGATAAGGTAGAGACTTATGCTCTTCGTCTTCGATTTGAAGGCTTGGCAAGCCCTCTAGCGTTAACAGAATTGCAAGTACATGACAAAAAAGTAAAGAAAAATGTAGATAGGAAGTAGTATGGTAAGAGAAATAAAACCGCATGGCCCCTTGCCTAGTCAGGCCCAGCTAGCGTATTTAGAGGATGAACTAGCAGCCTTTATCCATTTTGGGCCTAATACCTTCTATAACCAGGAATGGGGGACAGGTCAGGAGGATCCTGAACGATTTAACCCGACACAGTTAGATGCGCGTGAGTGGGTTCGCGTGCTCAAGGAAACGGGCTTTAAAAAGTTGATTTTGGTGGTCAAGCACCACGACGGCTTTGTCCTTTACCCGACGGCTCACACAGATTATTCGGTGAAGGCTAGTCCTTGGAGGAATGGAGAGGGGGACTTGCTTTTTGAAGTATCCCAAGCCGCCACAGAGTTTGATATGGATATGGGGGTCTACCTATCACCCTGGGATGCCCACAGCCCCCTCTATCATGTGGACCGAGAAGCGGACTACAATGCCTATTATCTGGCTCAGCTGAAGGAAATCTTATCAAATCCTGCCTATGGCAATGGAGGGAAATTCGCTGAGGTCTGGATGGATGGTGCCAGAGGAGAGGGCGCTCAAAAGGTCAATTATGAATTTGAAAAATGGTTTGAAACCATTCGTGACCTGCAGGGAGATTGCTTGATTTTTTCAACAGAAGGCACTAGTATCCGCTGGATTGGCAATGAACGAGGGTATGCAGGTGATCCCCTATGGCAAAAGGTGAATCCTGACAAACTAGGAACAGAAGCAGAGCTGGACTATCTTCAGCACGGAGATCCCTCGGGCACTATTTTTTCAATCGGAGAGGCAGATGTTTCCATCCGGTCAGGTTGGTTTTACCATGAAGACCAGGATCCTAAGTCTCTTGAGGAGTTGGTCGAAATCTATTTTCACTCAGTGGGGAGAGGAACCCCGCTCCTACTTAATATTCCGCCGAATCAAGCTGGGCTATTTGATGCAAAGGATATTGAACGCCTCTATGAATTTGCGGCCTATCGTAATGAGCTCTATAAAGAAGATTTGGCTCTGGGAGCTAAGGTATTTGGTCCTGCTCTTTCAGCAGACTTTGCCTGTCACTATTTGACAGATGGCCTTAAGACCAGCTCTTGGGCAAGCGATGCAGGCTTGCCAATCCAGTTAGAACTCGACTTAGGGTCACCTAAAACTTTTGATGTGATTGAGTTAAGAGAGGATTTGAAGCTAGGGCAACGAATTGCTGCTTTTCATGTGCAAGTAGAGATGGATGGCGTCTGGCAAGAATTTGGGAAGGGCTTTACAGTTGGTCATAAGCGCCTCTTGCGAGGTCCGCTAGTAGAGGCACAGAAGGTGCGCGTGATGATTACCGAGGCGCAATCTATGCCTGTATTGACCAAGATTTCACTCTATAAAACTCCGAGGTTATCACAAACAGTAGCTGTTCAGGGGCTAGCATTTGCAGAAAAAAGTCTAGCTGTGACAAAGGGAGAGACTCTTCATTTTAGGATTGAACGTAGCGAAAGTAATACTCCTTTGGAAGCTAAGATTTCTATTCAACCGGGGACAGGTGTCCATGGTGTCGCCTATCAGGACGAGATTCAAGCCCTTCAATTCCAAGCAGGGGAAAGCAAAAAAGATTTGTGCCTACCAACTCTGTATTTTGCTGCCGATAAGACCTTGGATTTCTATCTAAATCTAACTGTGGATGGACAACTGTTTGATCAACTTCAAGTACAAGTTTCATAAAATAAAAGAGCCTTTGCACGATACAAAGGTTCTTTTGTTTACTAGCTAGTGACTTGGTAACCAGCTGAGGGTGAAGGTTAGTTGTTCAGCTTTTAAGAGGTTTTGGTGTTGAATAGTTGATACGAGTGTTTTATCCAGTCGGCATTCTTTTACAAAGTTAAAATGGCTGTGGTTTTGCTCAGCATGAATATCTAGCCATTTATCTTCTTTGGCAAGATAGATTCGGAGGTGGTCAAAGAGAGGGATTCCGAGATCATAGCTGGGCTTGCCTGGACAGGTTGGATAGAAACCGAGAGCTGACCAGATGTACCAAGCAGAGAGACTACCATTGTCTTCATCGCCAGGATAGGCTTCCCAACTTGGATGAAAGGCTTTCTGACGGAGAGTCTTGATGAGAAGGGCAGTATAATCAGGGTAGTTGCTGTAGCGGAAGAGATAAGGAATGTGGAAGCTCGGCTGGTTGGAAATGGCTATTTGTCCAAAAGGAGCAGTAGCCATTTCGCTCATTTCGTGAATTTCGTAACCATAGCCTGTTGTCTCAAAGAGGGGAGCATCTTGACAGGTTTTCAAAAGATAGTTGCTAAAGGCTTCTTTTCCACCCATAAGTTGGATTAAGCCAGGGATGTCGTGGAGGACGCCTAAAGTCGCTTGGATGGCAGAACATTCGGCATAATCACGTCCCCAACTATAAGGAGAGAAGTCAGGGCGGAAGTTGCCTCGATTGTCTCGCGCTCGCATATAGCCCGTTTCAGCGTCAAATAGATGGCGGTAATTTTGAGATGCAGTCCTGTAGGTTTTAGCGATTTCTATTTTCCCTAGTTTTTTGGCACAGCTGGCGATACAAAAGTCACTATAGGCATAGTCTAGGGTGTGACTGACGCTTTCGTGGTGGTCTGTGGATAGATAGCCCAGTTCTTGGTATTGGGCTAGTCCGTGACGACCATTGATGCCGAGAGGGTCGGCCTTGCTGGCTGTTTCAAGCATGGCTTGGAGGAGTTCTTCTTCTAGGTCGAGGGCCATGTCCTTGCAGGCGCTATCGGAGATAATACCGTCTAAAAGTGTACCTGGCATCATGCCCCGTTCATCTGGAGCCAGCCATTTTGGAAGGAAACCAGTATCGCGGTAGTTATTGAGAAATCCTTCTAAGAAGCGGTGGTAGTGTTCCGGTATGATAAGGGCAAAGAGGGGGAAGGTGGTCCGGAAGGTATCCCAGAAACCATTGTTGCTAAAGAGGACACCAGGCTTGACAGTTCCAGTAGCCAAATCTATGTGGATGGCTTGCCCTGATTCATCAACCTCATAAAAAGTCTGAGGAAAGAGGAAGAGTCTGTAAAGGCAGTGGTCAAAGAAGGTTCGGTTAGCTTCTCCTGTCTCTATAATGTCAAAACGATGGAGGAGATTTTCCCAATCTTTTTGTGCACTTGCTTTGCAGTTATCGAAGTCTTGTTGAGGTAGATTAAGCAGTGCTTGAGAAGGTGAGATGAAAGAAGTCGCTAGCTGAATTTCGGTTTGACTACTTGCTAAGTCGATTTGCCAGTCTCCACCTTCTTGGTTGATAGCAAGGATATCCGTATTCATTTGCAGGGTAGTGAACAGTATAAGTGGATTTTTGTTGGTTTCAGTTTTACCTTCTTGTCGCAGGGCAAGAGTTCGCTTATCTACTTGCTCTACTGTCAGTTCATCTGCTGCGTGAAGGTAGAGGGAGAGGGCTTTACCTTGCTTTTGCTCCAAACGAATAGAAGCACCGTAGCAAGTCGGTGTGAGCTGGGTTTCAATCTGATAGCGCAGGGAGAAAATTTTCAGATAATGAGGTTGGAAAGAGGCCTTATCCATATCATAGGAAGACTGACGATGGAAGAGGCTGTCTCCACCTAGCTGGCCTGTGACAGGTGTCAGAAGGAGCCAAGAGTAGTCCCCAATCCAAGGACTTGGTTGATGGGTCAATCGAATCCCCTGAAAGATGGGCAGATGTGGATCAAAAAACCAAGATCCATCCTGGTCACTGGTCTGGGGCACAAAGTAATTCATCCCAAAAGGCACGCCTGTGTATGGCAGGGTATTTCCCCGAGAGAAGGCATGTTTGCTGGCAGTTCCAAATCGGGTATCGATGCTTTCAAGTAGTGGTTTCATAGTCTTTCCTTTAGCTGTTTTTCTACATTATATCAGAAAAAGATAACCTTTAGAAAAGGAGTTTCAAAGATAACTATTTTGTAGAAAAATGAACCTGTTTCAAAATAAATCTAACAAAAACCCTGTTGCTATTGGCTTTTTGCTTTGTCTTGAATTGTTAATTTTTGAATTTGTTCCCCTTTTTGCTCCCCCTATAGTGCTTTTAGTGCAGTTTCGTAGAATGATACTGCTTTTTTTGCGTTCTCTTTTGAGAGGTGGCTATATGTGTCCATGGTCATGCTGATTTGAGAGTGACCTAGACGGTGCTGGAGTTCCTTGTAAGGTATTCCAGAGTTAAGCAGTAAACTAGCGTGAGTATGACGGAAACCATGAAAACCTATATTCGGAACATCAGCGCGTTTAAAATGTGTTAGTAATCTTTTTTTAAGTTTTACAATGCTAGTATATTCATGAATGAAGTCAGAAAATACTACACTTTCACGTTGCCCTATCTTCCAAGCCTCTTTAGTTTGGCGTAGTTTGTACTGCTTCAGCATGCTAACAGTCGCTTGATCTATATCTATATCCCGATAACTAGCCTTAGATTTTGGGCTATTGATTTCTAGATCCCGATTTAGTGTTTTGGTAATATGCACAACGGCATTATCTAAGTCTATATCAGACCAGCTAAGCGCTAGAGCCTCATTGATACGGCAACCAGTTGCCAGTAGGAACTTATAGAGCGTTACATCATAGTAATAACGATATTTACAACTATCTAAATTATCAAGATAAACAAGAAACTTTTTTAACTCTTGATTATCAAAGTGCTTTAGCTTTTGTCGCTTTGCTTTCTGAGTGTTACGAGGTAAAACCACATCACGCGCAGGATTGGACGGTATTGCTTGCATGGTTACGCCATACTGTAAGATACGTTTGTTTAAAGCGTGTATCATATCATAGTGTAGAAAAGCGCCCTCTTCCCCTCTATTAGCCTTATCAGCAAGTTTATTGATAATTGACTGAATAAGTGGAGTAGTGAGCTTATCGAGCTTGTAAGCCCCAAAAATAGGCAATATGTGCTTATCTATTAGCGTTCTAACGTTTCCTTGAGTGTTTGGCTTAACTGTATTCTTATAGCTTTCCCACCAGAGACTGGTTAATTCTTGATAGTTTTTTATGGTAACAGCTTTTTGTCTAGTGGATCCTGCTTTTTGAAAAGCAATTTTTTCTTGAGTAGCTTTCTGCTTAACTTCCTTTTGTGTCCGCCCCGTTACCTTAGTTTTAACTTTCTTTCCTGTTACCTGGTCAATTCCTAGGTATACATTAGCACGATAGACTTTACTACCGTCTTTTTTTATAACTTCAGTTATTTTCATGATGATAAACCTTTCTAAAATACATCAGCAGGCAAGCTATTATTAAAAAGGTTTTAGATTGTGGTTTAAATCATGCTAGGGCTTCACAGTTTGCCCTGTATTCGATTTTAAATAGTCAGACGGTAAATAATACCAGAGTAGGAAACAAGGCGGATATGGGGCTAATATGGGCTTGTTTATAGTAAACAGGCGTGTATTTAAAGTTTTTAATCGTCAGTTAGCTGTTTTAAAGTTTTTTCAAAGTCCGAGTTTATCTTTTGAGTTTTATTGAATAGTTGGTATTCTGCTTTTGCTTTATCTTTCGCAACCTTGGAAGTGATTTTCCCATGACCTTCTAAAATATCGTATTCTTGGAAAGTCAAAAAGCGGTCAATACTTTGGGCTAGTTGTTGCATTGTCTGAGCTTTTCGCTGTTCTATCTGTCTTTCCAGGTAATCAAAATAGCTAGATATTCCTCTTTCAAGGGAACGGATTTCTGTTTCTGAAAGGTAATTCTTTGCTATTTGGGTATCTGCTTGCAGTATGCGACCGTTAGGGGAGTTTTTCCATGTTGTAAGTCCCATGTTGTCTTTTGTGTGGTCAGCTTTCGTGTAGATGATTTCCGCAGCAGTTTGGCCAGTGATTGCATAATGAAACTTATTCTGTACATCAGCATAGAATTGCTTAGTCAACGTACTTTGTGGGTCATAGTCGATAGAGATTTCAGCAAAAATATCTGTAATCTGCAACCATATACGACGCTCACTAGCTCGGATAGAACGCACGCGCTCCAACAGCTCACGGAAATAGTCTTTTTCCAGCAAGTTTTCGCCTTGTTTCAGACGGTTGTCATCCATGGCGAACCCTTTTATCATGTACTCACGAAGTACCGAAGTAGCCCACTGTCTAAATCTCGTAGCTTTTTGGGAATTGACACGGTAACCAACTGAAATGATGGCGTCAAGGTTATAGAAATCAACTTGGCGTACAACTTCACGACTACCCTCTATTTGAACTGTTTCCATTTTGGAAATAGTTGCTTTTTCTTCTAATTCGCCCTCTTCAAAGATATTTTTTAGGTGTTTACTAATTGCAGGAACACCGACATCAAACAAGCGAGCCATTTCTTTCTGACTAGCCCAAATTGTTTCGCCTTTGATGATGACACTAGCTGTCTCGCTATCGTTATCAGCAGTATAGATTAAGAATTGTAATTCGTTCATGAGATCCTTTCTAAAACATTGTAAGTGGTTGACATTTGTTGACATCAATAAAATTAGTAGATATGGGGCTTATATAGGCTTGAAGCTCGAACGAAGCTCGAGAAATCACGCGCTTCAGGATTGTTGAACATTGTGGCGCGTGGGTTAGAAAGTAGGAGACAAAAGAGTACCTAAATGAATTGTTTCCTCCAAGGAACTAGGTTCGATATCAAAAGTGCTTTGAATATACTCACGAACAATTTCTGCGAAATCATTTTGAAACTGTATTGGCCAGTTGAATATTGTGTCACTAACTCCATCATTATCTTTGGAAATTTTAAATTGTATATTTGAGCACTTGAAAAAGTTTCGAGTGTTGACAAAACAACTTCCTTGATATTCAATGGTCAACTTTTTTCCTAAATGAAAAATGTTGATTATTAAAAAAACAGGCTCCTCCCAACCTTCAAAAGCAAATTGCATTTCTTCTGTTAACTCAGATAAGGAGTCGTAATTATCAAACCCCGCTTTCATAGAAATTTCGAACGGAATATAATCGAAAAAATCAGCAGGAGATACCATTAGGTAGTTACATAACTTGTCAACGGTCGAGATATTTATTTTATCGGTTTTATTATTTGAAATCTTTGATATTGTTGAGCGTGCAATTCCTGTATCATTGAATAATTGTGTAGCGGTTATTCCTCTATCTATCATTAATTTAGCAAGATTATTTCTAAGCATATTTCTTTCCTCCTTGAAAATATTTTAGCTTATACGCTAAATTTTTTCAAGTTTTTTTATTATTTTACTTGACACGATAAAAATATAGTGTATAATAAGAAACATAATTTTAGCGCTAGCGCTTCAATTTTTCTAAAATAAAACAAAAAGGAGGGCTGAAGATATGCAAAATAATTTTCGGGTTCTTTTGGCAAAGCAACGCAAAAAAGTTTCAGACGTCTATAAGGCTACAGGTATTTCAAAAAGTACACTCACAGCTTTATACTACGAGCGTACCAAAAATCCTGAAGCAGAAACATTGCTGAAAATTGCTGATTATCTGGGTGTAACCTTAGATGAGTTACTGACACCAGAAGAATAGAAAGGAGTAACCCAATCGCAATACTACTTTACATATACACATTTCTAAAGTGGTGCTTTACCACTGGGGATTGACGAAAGGCAGGCAAGCAATGAAGAGGAACTATACAAGGGTCATCGATGAAATGCGAACCACTCACGGGCTGAACTTGGTAGCTATTGGCCAACGAATAGGCATAGACCCCCGAACAGTTGGCAAGTGGGCACAGGGCAAACATAAGCCCAACAAGGAAAGCAGAAAAAGATTAAACAAGTTATACAGAGAGGTCAAGCAAGACATGACAACACAAGTAAGTATTTTTGAAGAGACAACAGACCAAGGTCAACTATTGCAGGTTGTCACTACTACTATTATTCACGGTCAACCATTGGACATCTACGGCAGTGAACAAGAACCGCTATTTTTAGCTAGGGCGATTGCTGAGATGATTGATTATACTAAGACATCACAAGGCTATTACGATGTACAAGCAATGTTAAGAAAAGTTGATGAAGATGAAAAGGTAAAAGGGACGCCTTTAGACGGTACTACGAAAACTTTTCGTAGTGGTCAACAAGTCTGGTTTTTAACTGAGCATGGACTCTATGAGGTGCTTATGAGATCAACCAAACCAAAAGCAAAAGAGTTTAAAAAAGTAATCAAGCATATTTTGAAAGAAATCCGACTAAATGGTTACTACATGGCTGGGGAACTGGTGGAAGAACCACAGACCACTATAAAAGCCCCTGACACGTTGGCAGAGGCAGAGCGGTATTATATCGATACACTAGCCAAAGCCATTGCAGAGGCTCAAAATATGGACGAGAAGAGCCGTTTGACAAGCAAGCTAACCCGATTCATGCAGGAGGTAGAACCACAATGGAACTAGTCTATATGGACGGTAAAAAAGAGCCGTATACTACGAGTGCAATCATAGCTGAATGCGCTGGAATAAAACACCACGCAATACAGGAACACATTAGAAAACAAATTGGACGACTGGAGCAATTTGGAAAGGTGTCATTTAAAATGCGACCTTTACAAAGTGGACAACAGGCAAAAGATTATATTTTGAATGAACAACAAGCAACATTGCTGATCACATTCTTGAAGAACACCGAGCAAGTGGCCAACTTCAAAACCAACCTAGTCAAAGCATTCTTTGAAATGCGTGAGGAACTTTCTAAGTTTCGTATGCAGAGGGCGCTAGAAAAGCCAAAAAGAAAAACCTTGCATGACAGCATTGAGAACTGGGAACAAGCCCCAAAGTACCCGCATAGCACCATGAACAACCTGCTACTAAAAGCAGTAACCGACAGGAACGCTAAGCAGTTAAGGGAAGAACGTGGGGGCTATAACGGTATTGATAGCTTGACCAGTGACGAGCTGGAGCAATACCAGGCATTTGAGGATATGGTAATAGCCATGATTGGCTTGAATATGAGTTATCAGGAAATCAAAGCTATGGCATTCAGAAATAAAAAAACACGCCAAAGAAGCGCGTGATTGCAACAAAAAAGGCTTACCGAGACCAATCAGCAAAGCCTTTCACACTAACACTAAAACGAATTTAACAAAAAGCAGGCAAGCTATTATCAAAGAGGTTTTAGTAAAGATTTATACCTAGATTATAGCATATTTAGGGCAATTTGACCATACGGAGAGCGCCAACTCTTAAAACTGGTACTTTCTCACGCTTTCAATTTGGCGACTCTGAGCGTGAAGATATCGTTTATAAGAAACAACTCAAAAAGCCCCACGCTCTCGGTCGGCAAACTTTGAGTGTGAGGATATACTGGATAGTAAAAGGCATTAAAAGCTCTTAGGGCAATTACACAACATAGAAACAAAGGTAAAAAACATGACAGAAACAACATACGAGAATTTTACTAGACGTATAGACAGAATTAGCGCAGAAATGCTAGAAATTAGCGAAAAAAATGACCTATTTGGACTTTCTTTGTTGGCAAATCAGATAAAAGCTATCAAAGAAGATTTGCATCGTTTACTTTGGATTGAACTTCCTGAATTAAATGAAAGTCATAAAATCGAGGCACTATCTAAAAGAACTACGGGAATGTTTTTCAACCCTGGTATTTTTGAAATGGACGCTATGCGAAAAGCATTCTTTAAACGCCAAGCCAAGCACTTTTTTGACAACGAAGCAGAGCAACAGGCATATATAGAGCATGCTGAAAAGGAGTATTTAGAGGCTACTGTAACCTTAAAAGATATTCTTTTTAACTCTAAAAATGGAACTCAGAGAGTAAATAAAAGTTGTCTTATAGAGAAGTTTGAGGAGGCAATGCAATGACAATAGACCTAGCCAACATGACACAAGCAGAATTTGATGAACTAATGGCTGAAATCAAGGAGAAACGCCCCAACCTCTTCCAGTTTATTACTGATTTTGTAGATCGAAAAGTAAGCACTGATGAGGTAGACGAATACCTGAAGATGAAACGTGAAAAACAAGTGGAATATATTAAGAATTATCAAGCGAGGGCATAACATGAACGAACTAGATTTAACCAACACACAGGCGCTTATCTTTTCCGTGGTACTGATCGGCTTACTGCTTTATTTAAACCGCCGAGACCGCAAAAAAAGCGCCCAAATTGAGCGAGAAAACCAACAGACGATAGAAACACCTAGCAAGGATTTAAACCCTGATTATGGGCGTTATATCCAGCTTGCAGGGGTAAGAGTTTACGGAGGGATGAAATGAGTTACACAGTGAATTTATACCCTGATATTGAAAAAATACCAGACGAACCTTATTTTACTAAAGATATTTTTCTAGCTACGTGTATGGACAATGCAACAAAGTTAGCTGTAACTATGGGCTTGTTGACAAAACAAACGTTGGATTTAGAGACTAAGACAGCTATTTTGAAAACCTTGGATACAATCATAGAAACTCAAAAAGATATTTTGCGAGGGGTAGAGAGCGGACAAATAACCTTTTTGAATAAAAGCAACGGAGAGGAGGAACTGAATGAGTCTATCAGAGAATGACAAACGAGTATTAAGACTAATCAAGGTAGGGGCTGAGAACTCCATAACAGGGGCAGAAATCAGCCTGATCACTAAGCTAGCAGAAAGAACCGTGCAAGATATTATCAGCCGTCTAATCACGCGCCATAGCGTTCCTATTGTTGGGGTTCGCCATGGGACATTTAGAGGATATTTTATCCCAGCTAACAAAGAGGAGCTACTGGACGGAGCAAAAACATTTTACAATCAGATACGAGAAGAAGAAAAGCGCCTAGCGGTGTTGATGAACAGCGACCTAGAAAGCTACAAAGAAACCTTGAAGGAGGTGGGCGGATATGTTTAGCCTAAGCCGAGAAAGTGAGCAAGACCTAGCGCATGGCATTCTGGAGGTAGTGGAAAGATACCTGGAAGCGCGTGATAGACTCAAACCACGCCTAACAGGTTTAATCTCAGCCCAGGAAGTCATGGACGAGTTAGATATAAAATATATGACACTCCAAAAATGGGAAAAAGCAGGGCTAAGACGATACCATCCACCGCTTGAAGATACAAGAAAGGTTTACTATAAAATAACTGACATCTGGAAGTTTCTGGGGGTAGAAAATGGGTAGATACATGACAGAGCCAGCTTATGCTGGTATGAAGTTAGCCAAGGAAGATAAAACCAAGGTCAGACGCCCAAAGTTGAAGCAACTCAAAGAACGGAAACAACTGAAGAAACTGAGGAAGAAACGTCGGAAAGGGAGCTGATATGACGATTTACGAGGCTAGAGGCTTTCAGGGTAATCTTGTCTATCCATTTGATAAAATTGAGCCGTTCCAGTACATTGAACGCTTTAAGCCTTTGGTAGTCCCTGAAGGGGCAAACATTGAAGAATTTAAACGTACACAAGCGCCTTACTGTATAAGTGGCAAAGTGACACCAGAAAAGCATGGCAGTTACAAGCGAAACAACTCCAGTCTAATCTATCGGGATTTGATTTTCCTTGATTATGACGATATACAGGGGACGTCTGAGGGCTTTATAAAGGCTGTTTCTAGCGCTTTATTTGGCTACTCCTATATCTTATACCCGACTATCAAACATAGCTTAGAAAAGCCCCGTTTTCGCCTTGTAGTGAAGCCTAACAACGTGATGAATGAGGCAACCTATAAGCAGGTAGTTAAGGAGATAGCGGACAAGATTGGGCTACCCTTTGACATGGCCAGTCTAACCTGGTCACAACTCCAAGGGCTACCAGTAACAACAGGCGACCCAGCAAGTTATCAAAAGGTTGTGGAGCATGGCCTAGATTATCCAGTCCCCAAGGTTGAACCAAGAGCGAAGCAAGAAACTACGGAGCGTTACAAGCCTAGAGCAAGTGGCCAGAGGTCAATGACCATGAGAATTATTGACACGCTTTTTAATGGCTTTGGAGATGAGGGAGGGCGCAACGTAGCACTGACACGCTTTGTAGGTTTACTCTTTAATAAGTGGGTTGATTGCGACCTAGAGACCGCCTACGAGCTGACAAAGATAGCTAATAGCGTGACAGTTGAACCATTGCCTATTGAAGAGCTAGACCGCACTTTTAGCAGTATAGCACGGGCTGAATATAGAAAGAGAGGATAGAACCATAGAACTAGAAGAATTAGGAAACCTAGAAAGTGAAATCTTAGAGGCGCGTGAAAGCGAAGATAAGCACTTTAAGACTTTCAAAGGTGTTAGGGGACAGCTTATCAAAGAGTGTCAAGAAATCAAGGACAAGGCTTATCAGCAAGCTTATGAAGAAGTTATGGCAGACAGCAAACACCTTGAAAATGTAAAGGCAGGCAGGTTGACCGAGGCCCAGCATGAAGAACTAGCCCAGCAGAAAGGCGAGGAAAAGAGCAGTAAGGCATTACCAACTAATCCGCTGGGAGTTGCTATTATGTTAAAAAAGTACGTCCGATTTATTAGAATTAAGCCAGAGGCACAAGGGCAAAAAGCCCCATTATATTTCTATAATCCTGATTTTGGTATCTGGTTAGAGGATAATGAATTTTTGCAAGATCTTATTTCTGTCATTTATCCAAACGCAACGGAAAAACAGGCATTTGACACGCTTTATAAAATAGCTAGACAGAGCCAAATGAGGGAAATCCAAGGCAATTATACTGTAATTGGGAAACAGCTATACAATGCTAAGACAGGCATTTTTGAAGAAACGACACCAGAGATTACAGCAACAAGAAAGATAAAAACAGGTTATAGCCCTGGAGCAGAAGAGCCTATAATTAACGGCTGGAAGCCGACAGCTTGGCTTTTAGAGTTGTTTGACGGTGACAAGGAGCTTTATAACCTTGCTATCCAGATTATAAAAGCAAGCGTCACAGGGCAGTCTTTGCAAAAAATCTTTTGGCTTTTCGGTGAAGGTGGAACAGGAAAAGGAACTTTTCAGCAGTTACTTATAAACCTAGTTGGTATGGAAAATGTGGCAAGTTTGAAGATCACTGGTTTAACAAAAAGTCAATTTTCAACGTCTATATTATTGGGAAAGTCGCTTGTAATCGGTGATGATGTACAAAAGGACGCAGTAATTAGAGACACTTCAGATATGTTTAGCTTAGCAACAGGCGACATAATGACCATAGAGGACAAAGGGAAACGCCCTTATAGCATACGCCTTAATATGACGGTAGTACAATCTTCTAATGGTTTACCAAGAATGAACGGGGATAAATCAGCTATTGATAGGCGATTTAGAATTTTACCTTTTACCAAAATATTCAAAGGTAATCCTAACAAGGCTATCAAAGACGATTACATTAACCGCAAAGAAGTGCTGGAGTACCTGGTTAAGTTGGCTATTGAAACACCAATCGCTGACATTAACCCTACGAAGTCTATTGAAATACTTGAAGAACACCATAAGGACATGAACCCCGTTATTGATTTTGTTTCTAAGTTTTTTACTGATGAATTGACAAGTGAGTTTATTCCTAATAGTTTTGTCTATCACGTTTGGAAAGGTTTCCTAGAATACTATGGTATTAAAGAAAACAGGTCAGAAATGGGCTTACATCGAGAAATCAAAAGCAACCTGCCTGAAGGTTTCGCAGTTGGCCAGAAGGTTATCCCTGCAGGGCAACAGATCCATAAAGGTTTTTATCCTAAAGAAGACCTACCGCCGTTTGCAAGCGTAGCCTATGCTAATGGTAGGGCAACACCCGAAAAGCAGAAAAAGCCAAAGAATGAACGCGGGTATTACAACCATTGGCCAGAGTACAAAAAGAGAAGGAAAAGAAAATAAGAATTTTATACACTTTACACAGTAGGGCAAAAATTTTATACACTTAAAAACGTTGTCATATCAAGGGTTTTATACACTTTATACGAAAAACACGGAAATAAAAAAATTTCCTTATATTATGTTTTAAAAATGGGCTCCCTATTATCCCTATATATGTTTTTATTTTAATGTATAAAGCGTATAAAGTGTATAAAACAATAGCAAAACCCTTGGCATTACTGACTTTATTTTTTATACACTTTTAAAAACAAGTGTATAAAATTTGTAAGAAGCGTATAAAAAAGGGGACGGAAAAATCAATTAAGTACAAAAGGAGTAAAAAACATGAAAATTAAACTATTTTTTTATTACAAATGGCAACAATCACTAGAAAATTTTGAACAGGAAGTAAATGATTTTATGGCGACCGTGCAGGTAATTGATGTAAAACATTCAACCGCAACCGTAGGAGATAGTGATGGTATGGGTGCGATTGCTGGTTTGCTAGTATTATACAGATAACAAAATGGGGTAGATAGTACCGACCCCCTTGCAATGGTGTAACTACTAGTGACACCCTTAAAAACAGAAAGAGGAAAAACAACATGACATTAAAAACATTTTCGGATAAAGCAAAAACATTTACTTTCACTTACTATTTTTGTGATCAGGCGACCGCTCAAGTAGCAGGTCACGCGCTACTGGGATATATGACTGGGACATATTGCCAGCCTGTAATCTCATTGACCTACAAGGATAAAGGCACGCTAGTAGCTGAGTATGTGGAAGATCACAAGCTAAACAAGACCTTTAAGCGTATTTGTGACAGTTTTAAAGACTACCACAAACAACCAGGAGAGGTTGAAGCATTTGAAGAACGTTACAAACGGGAGCGCGTGCTTCAACTCAAAGAGTCAGAGGACTTTGAGAGCTTGCTGAATAAGATCACAGACTACGAGCTGGAACTATTAGACTATGCTGATCGCTTGCTTTCTGATACGCCTATCCCTATGGACTCTATGACTGCTTTTGGTACGTTGGAAAAGCTAGGCGATGAAAGTATTAGCCTACTCCAAAAGTTGGACGTAGAGGGCGAATATAAAGGACTTGCTGGTTATACAGAGCATTTGAAGTAGAAAACAGGGGAGCAATCCCCTTTTTGTTAACAAGTCAATAGTTTTGGGTTTTTCCATATAGGGGGAAATAATGAAGCAGTTAGCAATAGAAACAATCACTAAACCAATGAAGCTGAGAGGAATATCTAAGGGTATAGCCGAGTTGGACGGTCAACGTTTAGAGATTGATTTGGATAATTTAATGATTGATTTTGGTGGAGAGTCATTTGAATTAGACAGAATAGCAGGAACTAAGGGAGGTAATCGATATTTCTTTCTTTGCCCTGATTGTGGGAGACGGTGCAGGTTGCTTTATAAACGGTATTTATATTTTAGTTGCGGTACTTGTCTAGATATCCACAAGAGCACTCTGAACCGCAGTAAAACGGATTGCCAATACTACTGGGAGCTTGCACTAAAAGAAGCCAGAAAGGTAGAACCAGGGTGGAGTCCTAGACGTGGTAGATATATGTTTGATGGTTTCCCTGAAAGACCAAGGTATATGAAACGTGACAGGTATCATAAGCACTATAAGAAGTTTTTGAAGTATATTGAAAAAGGGGATAGATTTTGGCTGAATGGTTCGAGATTGTAGGATAATATGAAGTAGTGTGTAATTTACCAAACGAACAAATACTACATATTAGACGGTTTAAATGTTAAAAAAGCTAGATATATCAAGGATTTAAGTAAGTAGAGCGTTCCAAAAAGGGTGCGGTAAACGTTCCAAAAAAGGGTGAGGTAAGGATTAGGTTATATATAAAAAGTACAAGGTTAGTACAAGGTCACATACTTCAAAATACTAAGGTTTTACAAAGGTACAGGGCTTTTTTCTAGTGATAGAACCCCAAGGTTACCACAAGGTAGAGAGGTTTACCGAGGGTTAGAAAAGGTGAGGTTTTTGTGAAGTAGTGGCAAAAAAAATACCAAACGAACACCGTAGAAAGGATGCAATATGGAACGTGATAGCCGAGGGAGATTTTTACCAGGCAACCAAGTAGCAAAAGGCAACAGGGGCAACAGAAAGCCAAAATATGGCAATAGCAACGCTTTGAAGCATGGACTACGCAGAGGATATACTGGACTGTTACCAAGCCGAGAAGGTGGGGTATCTATATATAAAAATGGTGCATACCTTGGAACACTACCAGACAAGTATTTTAACCATTCTGAAGATGGAGCGCTTTGGGTAGATTATAGCGCGTGTCAGTATCTTGTATTAGTTTGTGGCTTGCCTGAAAGTATGTTTAGCGAACCAGAAGAATGGTAAGGGTCTATATACTTGAACTCCGAGCGAACGCCGAGAAAGTGGCTATCTCCCCCCTATCATTTATCAAGCAGATAAGCGGAGTTTTTACCCCTCTTATTTCCGATTTACTCCTTGCAGAATGACAAGCAGATAAGGACGACAATAAGCCTTCTTAATTACTTACAAAACGATAGGAAGTTAAGACGAATTTAAAAGCCCCTTATTTTCGTTTTTCTCCTTGTCAAACGGTAACGGTAAGGAAATAAGACAGGAAATAACATCGCTTATTTTGATTTTGCTCCCTGAAAAACTGTAAGGAGATAAGGAGACTTATTAGCTTCCTTAATTTGGATTTTCTCCTTACAAAATGATAGGGAAATAAGAACTAAAATAACTCCCCTTATTTTCCTACCAAATGACAGGGAGATAAGAGCGGTTTAAAAGTCTGTTATTTTGGATTTGTTGCTTACCAAATGATAAGCAGATAGGCAAAGAACTAACTTGCCTTAATTGCTTATCAAACCATAAGGAGATATGGGGGCTATCTCCCTCCCCACGCGCTTCTATGAGCTTCACCCGTCATTGTACATTTTTTCTCACGGGAAAGCATTTGAAGCTAGAGCGAACATAGAGAAATAGCAAAAAAAGCCAGCACAGGGCTGACTCCTTTGTGATATTCCGATAAAAATATTATATCATAGAGGAGGCCGAGGCATGACACCAGAGCAGGTAAAAGAAAAACTAGAGGGCGTTAAGTGGATAAGCAAGGAAATCAAAGGCTTATATTTGGAATTGGAGGCCCTGGAAGGTGGTATTATCAAAAAGCCAACACTAAGCCATAGCAGGGTACAGGCAAGCAGAGAGAACAAGACAGAGAACAATCTTATAAGTGTTCTAAAACTAAAAGAGGATACGCTTCAGAGGATTGAGCGACTTACTGAAGAGAGAATGGAAATATCTAGGCTGATTGATAAGTTGGTCAATCCGCTTGAGCGTTCTGTTCTAAGACTTTTTTATTTGAATAATCTTGTAGCTTTGGAAGTAGCTGAAGAAATAGGAAAATCAAGAACAAATGTATACTTAATTAGGCAAAAAGCTATAGAACACTTGAGCAAGGTGGAAGGAGCGAACTAATGGAGCTGGATAAGTTTAAAACGATGATGAACGTCAGAGAGCGGATGACTTACTTTCTACGTTTCCAGAGGATGGCAGGAAGTGAAAACCAAGTTACGATAGATGAAGAGGCTTGGGAACTTATCTTACCTGATCAGTGGAATTTGAGCGGTGAGCATGAAAAAGCAATCCGTGAGGGATTGGAGATATTCGCCCAAGACATCAACAGCATAGAGAACAAACGAGCCAGAAAATACTTTATTATCCATTATTGCTACATGAGGAAGAAAACAATGAGTGAATGCGTAGAGATGGCAGGTACTAGCTCCACTAGCTACCACCGATACAAACAGATAGCCGTCTTAAACTTTGCGAGAATCCACCAGAACGGAGAGCTAGAAGTGTATAAGTAGGCAAATGTAGGCTGAGACTTCATATTTGCCCATTGTATAAAGATAATATTGAAAAGTTTGCGAAAAAGGATTATACTGAAGTTGTAGCACAAGAGAAAACTCTTGAATTATTATCTCAAGCATTCGACTTTGAATTTGGAAGGATTGAATGATATGGTTAAAAAAGATATTTATGATTGGCCAGAAGGCGAAGACGACAATCTGGATGAATTGTTAAAAAAAGCCTATGAACGAAATAAGAATAAAACTGTTGAGGAGTTAGATGCCGAATGGGATGAATTTGTCAAGAGTCTAAAACTTGAAACGATTTAAATAAGCACCTAGAACAATCTAAGTGCTTTTTGATATGAGTTATTTTTGCCTTTTATATACTACGTGGTATAATGAACCTATCAGCAATAAAAAAAGCACGTTTGACCGTGCTAGTTTCTTGTCTGCTGAACTCGTCAAATCTTAGCCCTTTTGTGGGGCTTTTTTTGCTCCCCTTTTTGCGTACTTTGGGGGAGCAAGTAGTAAAAAGTAATGTTAGTATTTTTTGTTCAAAAGCGCGTGATATAAGGGTTAGGAAGCCCTAAGGAAACCTAAAATAATAATTCTTTTATTATGTAGAAAAATGACTATCATTTGTGTATGTATTTTCTGTCTCAAAAGCTATATACTGAAAATGAAACTTGTTTGAAAGAGGATACTGCACGATGATTTATTCAAAAGAAATTGTTAGAGAATGGCTAGATGAAGTGGCAGAGCGAGCTAAGGACCATCCAGAGTGGGTGGATGTTTTCGAGCGTTGTTACACAGACACCTTGGACAATACGGTTGAAATCCTAGAAGATGGTTCAACCTTTGTGCTCACAGGAGATATTCCTGCTATGTGGCTTCGAGATTCGACAGCTCAACTCAGACCCTACCTTCATGTGGCTAAAAGAGATGCCCTCCTGCGTCAGACCATTGCAGGTTTGGTCAAACGTCAGATGACCTTGGTACTCAAGGATCCTTATGCCAATTCCTTCAACATTGAGGAAAACTGGAAGGGTCACCACGAGACAGACCATACCGACCTTAATGGCTGGATTTGGGAACGCAAGTATGAGGTGGACTCGCTTTGCTATCCTTTGCAGCTGGCTTATCTCCTCTGGAAAGAGACTGGCGAGACTAGTCAGTTTGATGAGACTTTTGTCGCAGCAACTAAGGAAATTCTTCATCTGTGGACAGTGGAACAAGACCATAAGAACTCTCCTTATCGTTTTGTCCGCGATACGGACCGCAAGGAAGATACCTTGGTAAATGATGGCTTTGGCCCTAATTTTGCAGTGACAGGCATGACTTGGTCAGCTTTTCGTCCGAGCGATGACTGCTGTCAGTATAGTTACTTGATTCCGTCAAATATGTTTGCTGTAGTAGTCCTGGGTTATGTGCAAGAGATCTTCGCAGCATTAAACCTAGCTGATAGCCAGAGTGTTATCACAGACGCTAAACGTCTTCAGGCTGAAATCCAAGAAGGCATCGAAAATCACGCCTACACAAGCAATAGCAAGGGCGAAAAGATTTATGCCTTTGAAGTGGATGGTTTGGGAAATGCTAGCATCATGGATGATCCAAACGTTCCAAGTTTGTTGGCTGCGCCTTATCTGGGCTACTGCGATGTCAACGATGAAGTGTATCAAGCAACTCGTCGTACCATTCTGAGCCCTGAAAATCCCTACTTCTACCAAGGAGAATACGCTAGCGGTCTCGGAAGTTCTCATACCTTCTATCGCTATATCTGGCCAATAGCCCTTTCTATCCAAGGATTGACAACAAGAGATAAGGCAGAGAAGAAATTCTTGTTGGATCAGCTGGTTGCTTGCGATGGTGGTACAGGTGTCATGCACGAAAGCTTCCACGTGGACGACCCAACTCTCTACTCTCGTGAATGGTTCTCTTGGGCTAACATGATGTTCTGTGAATTGGTCTTGGATTACTTGGATATCCGCTAAGGAACATGCTTTAGCGCAACTGATTCTTGGAAAGAATCATAAATTTACATCCAAAAACGTTAACAATAAAAATTTAAATTTAGAATGAGGTTTTACTTCATGGAAAATGTTGTCGTACATATTATCTCACATAGTCACTGGGACCGTGAGTGGTACTTGCCTTTTGAAAGCCACCGTATGCAGTTGGTGGAATTATTTGACAATCTCTTCGATCTCTTTGAAAATGACCCTGAGTTCAAGAGCTTCCACTTAGATGGTCAAACCATTGTCCTTGATGACTACTTGGAGATTCGCCCTGAAAATCGCGACAAAGTCCAACGATACATCGACGAAGGCAAACTTAAAATTGGTCCTTTTTACATCTTGCAGGATGATTACTTGATTTCAAGTGAAGCCAATGTCCGCAATACATTGATTGGTCAGCAGGAGGCTGCAAAATGGGGCAAATCTACTCAGATTGGTTACTTCCCAGATACCTTTGGAAATATGGGGCAAGCGCCTCAAATCCTTCAAAAATCAGGCATTCACGTGGCCGCTTTTGGTCGTGGTGTGAAGCCGATTGGATTTGATAACCAAGTCCTCGAAGATGAGCAGTTTACTTCTCAGTTTTCAGAAATGTACTGGCAGGGTGCGGACGGAAGTCGTGTCCTCGGGATCCTCTTTGCCAACTGGTACAGTAATGGGAATGAAATTCCAGTTGATAAAGACGAGGCCTTGACCTTCTGGAAACAAAAATTGTCAGATGTGCGTGATTACGCTTCGACCAACCAATGGTTGATGATGAACGGATGTGACCACCAGCCTGTACAGAAAAATCTGAGCGAAGCCATTCGTGTGGCAAATGAACTCTTCCCAGATGTAACCTTTGTTCATAGTTCTTTTGATGAATATGTTCAAGCTGTGGAAAGTGCTCTACCAGAGCAGTTATCAACGGTTACAGGTGAGTTGACCAGTCAGGAAACAGATGGCTGGTACACACTTGCCAACACTTCTTCATCTCGTATTTATCTCAAACAAGCCTTCCAAGAAAATAGCAACCTTCTAGAGCAAGTTGTAGAACCCTTGACGATTATCACTGGGGGCCACAACCACAAGGATCAGTTGACCTATGCTTGGAAAACACTTTTGCAGAATGCGCCACATGATAGCATCTGTGGCTGTAGCGTGGACGAGGTTCACCGCGAAATGGAAACTCGTTTTGCCAAGGTAAACCAAGTCGGAAACTTTGTTAAGAGCAATCTTCTTAACGAGTGGAAGGGTAAAATCGCTACAGCTAAGGCTCAAAGTGACTATCTCTTTACTGTCATTAACACAGGCTTGCATGATAAGGTCGATACTGTCAGCACAGTGATTGATGTTGCGACTTGTGATTTTAAGGAATTGCACCCAACAGAAGGTTATAAGAAGATGGCTGATCTTACCTTGCCAAGTTACCGTGTGGAGGATTTGGATGGTCGTCCTGTAGAGGCTAAAATCGAAGACCTCGGAGCTAATTTTGAGTACGATTTACCAAAAGACAAGTTCCGCCAAGCTCGTATTGCTCGACAAGTGCGCGTGACCATTCCAGTTCACCTAGCACCGCTTTCTTGGACAACCTTCCAATTGCTGGAAGGAGAGCAAGCACACCGTGAGGGTATTTACCAAAACGGAGTGATTGATACACCATTTGTAACGGTGAGTGTGGATGACAATATCACAGTTTATGATAAGACAACTCACGAAGCCTATGAAGATTTTATCCGCTTTGAAGACCGTGGTGACATCGGAAACGAGTATATCTATTTCCAACCAAAAGGAACAGAGCCAATCTATGCAGAGCTTAAGGGCTACGAGGTCTTGGAAAACACAGCTCGCTACGCTAAGATTTTGCTCAAACATGAATTGACCGTGCCTGTCAGTGCCGATGAAAAGCTAGAAGAAGAGCAAAAAGGTATCATCGAGTTTATGAAGCGTGAGGCGGGACGTTCAGAAGAATTGACAAGCATTCCTCTGGAAACTGAGTTGACTGTCTTTGTTGACAACCCACAAATCCGTTGCAAGACTCGCTTTACTAACACTGCCAAAGACCACCGTATCCGTCTCTTGGTCAAGACTCATAACACGCGTCCAAGCAATGATTCTGAAAGCATCTATGAGGTGGTGACACGACCAAACAAACCAGCAGCTTCATGGGAAAATCCTGAAAATCCTCAACACCAACAAGCCTTTGTTAGTCTGTATGACGATGAAAAAGGAGTGACGGTAGCCAATAAGGGATTGAATGAATACGAAATCCTTGGAGACGACACTATTGCAGTGACTATTTTGCGTGCATCAGGTGAGCTAGGTGACTGGGGTTACTTCCCAACACCAGAAGCTCAATGCTTGCGTGAGTTTGAAGTCGAGTTTGCGCTTGAATGCCACCAAGCCCAAGAACGCTTCTCAGCCTATCGTCGTGCTAAAGCCTTGCAGACACCGTTTACCAGCCTTCAGCTTGCTAAACAAGAAGGAAGCGTGGCAGCGACTGGTAGCCTCTTGAGCCATTCTGTTCTCAGCATACCACAAATCTGTCCAACAGCCTTTAAGGTAGCTGAAAATGAGGAGGGCTATGTTCTTCGTTACTACAATATGTGTAGTGAAAATGTACGTGTACCGGAAAGCCAACATCTCTTCCTTGACCTACTTGAACGACCATACCCAGTTCATAGAGGCCTCATTTCACCACAAGAGATTCGTACAGAATTCATCAAAAAAGAAGAAATTTAATTTCAACAAGTAAACATAAAGAGAAAGGAGGGGCGAAAAGGTAAGAACTAACTGCTGATTCGCCCCTTTTTATGGTAAAAACAATGACTATTGCAACGATTGATATCGGAGGGACTGGGATTAAGTTTGCCAGTCTGACTCCTGATGGGAAAATACTAGATAAGACAAGCATTCCAACGCCAGAAAGTTTGGAGGACTTACTAGCTTGGCTAGATCAACGTTTGTCAGAGCAGGATTATAGCGGGATTGCTATGAGCGTTCCAGGCGCGGTCAATCAAGAGACAGGTGTGATTGATGGCTTCAGTGCAGTACCCTACATTCACGGATTTTCTTGGTATGAGGCGCTTAGCTCTTATCAGATTCCTGTCCATCTGGAAAATGATGCCAACTGCGTTGGACTCAGTGAATTACTGGCTCATCCAGAACTTGAAAATGCAGCCTGTGTCGTGATTGGGACAGGGATTGGCGGAGCCATGATTATCAATGGTAGACTTCATCGAGGTCGCCACGGTCTGGGTGGAGAATTTGGCTACATGACAACTCTTGCCCCTGCTGAAAAGCTCAACAACTGGTCGCAATTAGCGTCAACTGGAAATATGGTGCGATACGTGATTGAAAAATCTGGTCAGACTGACTGGGACGGTCGCAAAATTTACCAAGAAGCCGAAGCAGGAAATGCCCTTTGTCAAGAAGCCATTGAGCGGATGAATCGTAATTTGGCGCAAGGCTTGCTCAATATCCAGTATCTCATCGATCCAGATGTCATCAGTCTGGGAGGCTCTATCAGTCAAAATCCAGATTTTATTCAAGGGGTCAAAAAAGCTGTAGATGACTTTGTTGATACCTACGAAGAATACACGGTCACACCCGTCATCCAAGCCTGCACCTATCATGCAGATGCCAATCTCTACGGTGCCCTTGTCAACTGGTTACAGGAGGAAAATCAATGGTAAGATTTACAGGAATTAGCAGTAAACAACATCAAGCTATAGAGTTGCTTCAAAAGCACATTTCTCTACCAGATGTCGAAGTAGCTGTCGCCCAATCTGACCAAGCCTCTATCTCTATCAAGGGTGAGGGTGGACACTATCAACTAACCTATCGCAAACCTCACCAACTCTATCGCGCCTTGTCCTTGTTGGTAACAGCTCTAGCAGAAGGTGATAAAGTAGAGATTAAGGAGAAGGCGGCTTATGAAGATTTAGCCTACATGGCTGACTGTTCTCGAAATGCGGTGCTGAATGTGGCTTCTGCCAAGCAGATGATTGAGGTCTTGGCTCTCATGGGCTACTCAACCTTTGAGCTTTACATGGAAGACACCTACCAGATTAAGGGGCAGCCTTACTTTGGCTATTTCCGTGGAGCCTACTCGGCTGAGGAGTTGCAGGAGATCGAAGCCTATGCCCAGCAGTTTGCTATGACCTTTGTGCCTTGTATCCAGACCTTGGCCCACTTGTCAGCCTTTGTCAAATGGGGTGTCAAAGAAGTTCAGGAGCTCCGTGATGTGGAGGATATCCTCCTTATCGGCGAAGAAAAGGTTTATGACCTGATTGATGGCATGTTTGCCACTCTGTCTAAGCTGAAGACTCGCAAGGTCAATATCGGGATGGACGAAGCCCACTTGGTTGGTTTGGGACGCTACCTGATTCTAAACGGTGTGGTGGATCGTAGTCTCCTCATGTGCCAACACTTGGAGCGCGTGCTGGATATTGCTGACAAATATGGTTTCCACTGCCAGATGTGGAGCGATATGTTCTTTAAACTTATGTCAGCAGATGGCCAGTACGACCGTGATGTGGAAATTCCAGAAGAAACTCGTGTCTACCTAGACCGCCTCAAAGATCGTGTGACCTTGATTTACTGGGACTATTATCAGGATAGCGAGGAAAAATACAATCGCAACTTCCGCAACCATCACAAGATTAGCCATGACCTTGCATTTGCAGGAGGTGCTTGGAAGTGGATTGGTTTCACACCCAACAACCATTTCAGTCGTCTCATCGCTCTTGAGGCCAACAAAGCCTGCCGTGCCAATGATATCAAAGAAGTCATTGTAACGGGTTGGGGGGATAATGGTGGGGAAACAGCCCAATTCTCTGTCTTACCAAGTTTGCAAATCTGGGCAGAACTCAGCTATCGCAATGACCTAGACCGTTTGTCTGCTCATTTCCAGACCAATATAGGTCTATCGGTTGAAGATTTTATGCAGATTGACCTAGCTAATCTCTTGCCAGACCTACCAGGTAATCTCAGCGGGATCAATCCCAACCGCTATGTCTTTTATCAGGATGTTCTCTGTCCGATCCTTGACCGACACATGACACCTGAACAGGACAAACCGCACTTCGCTCAGGCTGCTGAGACGCTTGCTAACATTAAAGAAAAAGCTGGCAACTATGCCTACCTCTTTGAAACTCAGGCTCAGTTGAATGCTATTTTAAGTAGCAAAGTGGACGTGGGACGGCGTATTCGTCAGGCCTACCAAACGGATGATAAAGAAAGTCTGCAAGAAATCGCAAGACAAGAATTACCAGAACTCAGAAGCCAAATTGAAGACTTCCATGCCCTCTTTAGCCACCAATGGCTGAAAGAAAACAAGGTCTTTGGATTGGATACGGTCGATATCCGTATGGGCGGACTCTTGCAACGCATCAAACGAGCAGAAAGCCGCATCGAGGCTTATCTAGCTGGTCAGATTGACCGCATCGACGAGTTGGAAGTAGAAATTCTGCCATTTAACGATTTCTACGCAGACAAGAACTTCGCAGCCACAACAGCCAACCAGTGGCATACCATTGCGACAGCTTCAACGATTTACACGACCTAAAAACAAGAACACCGTGCCTTGGGCAGAGTGTTTCTCGTGAAACATCCCTTTCTTAAAAAAGTACTCCACATAAAATAATTTGTGGAGTTTTTTCTATAATTAGTAGTTTAACCTAACCTTCAAATAGGAGTATACTAATAATGTAATCGTTATCAAAAGTCTAAAAAGGAATTTTTAGATGGATATCAAAATAAAAAAGGGAGGAAATTATGAATAAGTTTTCAAAAACCTTGAGAGACAACTGGATCTTTCTCTTAATGGTTTTGCCAGGGGCACTCTGGTTGATTCTATTCTTCTACATTCCAGTATTTGGGAACGTGGTTGCCTTTAAAGACTACCACATGACCAGTAATGGATTTATAGATAGTATCGTGAATAGTAAATGGGTCGGACTCGATAATTTCAGATTCTTGTTTAGTTCAAAAGACGCCTTTATCATCACTCGAAATACTGTCCTCTACAATCTAGGCTTTATCTTTATCGGTTTGATTGTATCAGTAGGGATTGCTATCATCTTAAGTGAACTCCGTTCTAAGAGAATGGTTAAGATTTTCCAAACTTCTATGTTGTTCCCTTACTTCTTGTCTTGGGTTATCATCAGTTTCTTTACAGATGCCTTCCTAAACATTGATAAAGGGGTATTCAACCATTTCCTAGAATCTATCGGAATGAAGGAAGTCAATTTCTACGCTGACTTGGGCATCTGGCCATATCTCCTACTTTTCCTAGGTATTTGGAAAGGTTTTGGATATAGCAGTGTCATGTACTATGCGACAATCATGGGAATTGATCCAACCTACTACGAAGCAGCGACAGTGGACGGAGCCAGCAAATGGCAACGAATTCGCAATGTAACCATTCCGCAGTTGACACCATTGGTAACTGTATTGACCATCCTTGCAGTCGGAAATATCTTTCGTGCAGACTTCGGTCTTTTCTACCAAATCCCCCACAATGCTGGTCAGCTTTATAACGTAACCAACGTCTTGGACGTATATGTTTATAATGGTTTGACTCAGACAGCAGATATCGGGATGGCTTCAGCGGCAGGTCTCTATCAATCAGTAGTCGGTTTGATTCTGGTTATCCTATCAAACTTACTGGCAAGACGAGTTGATCCAAACTCAGCCTTGTTCTAGAAAGGAGGAGAATATGGCAGAAAAGAAAATTAAAAAAGAAAAAATTGATAATGTCGGCATTCACTCCTTCAGTAAGAAAGCAGATATCTTCTTTAGTACCATTTCTGGTTTGGTTGCCCTCTCTTGTATCCTACCCTTCATATTTGTTATTGTTATCTCTGTGACAGATGAAAAGAGTATCCTCCAAAATGGATATAGCTTCTTCCCATCCCAATTTGGATTAGATGGTTTTGAGTTCTTGGCACAATTTAAGGATAAAATTCTCCAAGCCCTCTTCATCTCAGTTTTTGTAACAGTGGTGGGGACTATCACAAACGTTTTTATCACAACAACTTATGCCTACGCCATCTCACGGACAACCTTTAAGTATCGCAGATTCTTTACGATTTTTGCCCTTCTTAGTATGTTGTTCAACGCTGGTTTGGTACCAGGCTATATCGTGGTAACTCGTTTACTTCAACTTGGTGATACAGTTTGGGCCTTGATTGTTCCAATGCTTCTCTCACCATTCAACATCATCTTGATGCGTTCCTTCTTCAAGAAGACAATTCCAGAAGCCATTCTTGAATCCGCTCGTATCGATGGTGCTAGTGAAGCCCGGATCTTCTTCCAAATCTGTTTGCCATTGTCACTACCAGGTATCGCAACCATCACGCTATTGACAGCTCTTGGTTTCTGGAATGACTGGTTCAACGCCCTTCTTTACATCAAGAGTGACAACTTGTATCCATTGCAATATTTGCTCATGCAAATCCAACAAAATATGGACTACATCGCCAAAGCAGTCGGCCTATCTGGTCAACTGGGAGTTGCTCTTCCAAAAGAAACAGGTCGTATGGCCATGGTTGTGGTCGCAACCCTTCCAATCGCGATTTTGTATCCATTCTTCCAACGCTACTTTGTAAAAGGTTTGACTATCGGTGGTGTGAAAGAATAGTGCTTGTTGAGAAAAATCATTTCTCGTTTCCAAACTTCCCTTGCGTGAAGTTAAGATCATTACATTGTTTATAAGTTTAAAAATAAAAAAAGGAGTTTTTGTCATGAAAAACTGGAAAAAATATGCTTTTGCATCTGCTAGCGTAGTCGCTTTGGCTGCTGGTCTTGCTGCTTGTGGAAACCTTTCAGGTAACAAAAAAGCTGCTGACTCAGCTTCAGGTGAAAAAACTGTTATCAAAATGTACCAAATCGGGGACAAACCAGATAACTTGGATGAATTGCTAGAAAATGCCAACAAAATCATCGGTGAAAAAGTTGGTGCTAAATTGGATATCCAATATCTTGGATGGGGTGACTATGATAAGAAAATGTCAGTTATCACATCATCTGGTGAAAACTACGATATCGCCTTTGCATCTAACTATGTTGTAAATGCTCAAAAAGGTGCCTATGCTGACTTGACTGACTTGTATAAGAAAGAAGGGGCAGAGCTTTATAAAGCACTTGACCCAGCTTACATCAAAGGTAACAGCATTAACGGTAAAATTTACGCAGTTCCAGTTGCAGCCAACGTTGCATCATCTCAAAACTTCGCCTTCAACGGAACTCTTCTTGCTAAATACGGTATAGATATTTCAGGTGTCACTTCATATGAAACACTTGAACCAGTCTTGAAACAAATCAAAGAAAAAGCTCCAGATGTAGTGCCATTTGCGGTTACGAAGAACTTCATCCCATCTGATAACTTTGACTACCCAGTTCCAAACGGACTTCCATTCGTTATCGACCTTGAAGGAGACACTACTAAGATCGTAAACCGTTACGAAGTACCTCGTTTCAAAGAACACTTGAAGACTCTTCACAAATTCTATGAAGCTGGATATATTCCAAAAGACGTAGCAACAAGCGATACTTCATTTGACCTTCAACAAGATACTTGGTTCGTTCGTGAAGAAACAGTAGGACCAGCTGACTACGGTAACAGCTTGCTTTCACGTGTTGCAAACAAAGACATCCAAATCAAACCAATTACTAACTTCATCAAGAAAAACCAAACAACACAAGTTGCTAACTTTGTTATCTCAAACAACTCTAAGAACAAAGAAAAATCAATGGAAGTGTTGAACCTCTTGAACACTAACCCAGAACTCTTGAATGGTCTTGTTTATGGTCCAGAAGGCAAGAACTGGGAAAAAATTGCAGGTAAAGAAAACCGTGTTCGTGTCCTTGATGGCTACAAAGGAAACACTCACATGGGTGGATGGAACACTGGTAACAACTGGATTCTTTACATCAACGAAAACGTTACAGACCAACAAATCGAAGATTCTAAGAAACAATTGGCAGAAGCTAAAGAATCTCCAGCGCTTGGATTCATCTTTAACACTGACAATGTGAAATCTGAAATCTCAGCAATCTCTAACACAATGCAACAATTCGATACAGCTATCAACACTGGTACTGTAGACCCAGATAAAGCTATTCCAGAATTGATGGAAAAATTGAAATCTGAAGGTGCTTACGATAAAGTATTGAACGAAATGCAAAAACAATACGATGAATTCTTGAAAAACAAAAAATCATAAGATCAATTGATTTCGTGTATTCATTCCTAATTCCTAAAAATTGAATCACTGTTTTCCTCAGGATTATCTGGGGGAGGCAGTGATTTTTTGAAACAAGAGCATAGATATCCATGTTTTTTTCTTGTCCTTATTTAACCATTCAGGAAATCTCAAGTACCATTTAGGATTTGGAGTAAGGATTTAGGAAAATATAGCTTATATTAGAGATGTCTCGAGTTTACAAAGGAGAGTTCATATGAAGAAGTATCAACTTCTATTCAAAATTAGTGCAGTTTTCTCTTACCTATTTTTCGTATTTGGTCTTTCTCAGCTGACGCTTATTGTTCAAAATTATTGGCAATTTTCTTCCCAGATTGGCAATTTCGTCTGGATTCAAAATCTCTTGAGTTTGCTATTTAGCGGAGTCATGATTTGGATTCTGGTTAAGACAGGCCATGGCTATCTCTTTCGCATTCCAAGAAAAAAATGGCTTTGGTATTCGATTTTGACAGTATTAGTGGTAGTGCTCCAGATCTCTTTTAACGTTCAGACAGCTAAACATGTTCAGTCAACTGCTGAAGGTTGGGCTGTATTGATCGGTTATAGTGGGACCAACTTTGCTGAGCTAGGTATCTATATAACTTTGTTCTTTCTGACTCCACTTATGGAAGAGCTAATCTATAGAGGATTACTGCAACACGCCTTTTTTAAGCATTCGAGATTTGGCCTTGATTTGCTTCTTCCGTCAATTTTATTTGCTCTTCCTCATTTTTCAAGCCTGCCTAGTTTGTTAGATATCTTCGTCTTTGCAACATCTGGCATCATCTTTGCTAGTTTGACCCGCTATACCAAGAGCATTTATCCATCCTATGCGGTGCATGTGATTAATAATATTTTTGCAACATTACCATTTTTGCTGACTTTTTTACAGAGGGTGTTTGGGTAAATACTGGCGCGAGAGTTAGGAATGATAGTTTTTCAATTTATAAACGAATTTCAGGAGGTAAATGAGTATGACACCATTAAAATGGTTTGCCGGAGGCAGCGAAAGACGTTGTGAAGCCATGATTATCATTGATTATCTACTGGAAGGTATAAACAATACGCCTCAACTGACTCCTTTGAAAAATCTGTTAGTAAGTTATAAAAGGCGATTAGAGGACGATGGGACCTCTACCCCATTTATATTGAGTCAAATGAATGTTGACATCTCACGTGTGTTGATTGACAATAAGCTGATGTTATCAGAAAGTCAATCCGAGCAGATCAAAAAATTGAGAGAATTATCTGCTATTCGCTATGGTTACTGATGAAGTGCAGGGATAAGCACCTTTCTACAATTTCCAGTCAAATAAATTGCATTCGTTTTCTCAAGCAGGTATACTAGTATAGTTAGATGAAAAATTCTGAAAATTTAAGAATAGAAAAGAGAACAAATCTTATGGCAAAAGATATTCGTGTCTTACTTTACTACCTTTATACTCCAATTGAAAATGCAGAGCAATTTGCTGCAGATCACTTGGCTTTCTGTAAATCAATCGGCCTTAAAGGCCGTATCCTAGTCGCTGACGAGGGAATTAACGGAACAGTTTCAGGTGACTACGAAACAACTCAAAAATACATGGACTACGTTCACAGCCTCCCAGGCATGGAAGACCTCTGGTTTAAGATTGACGAAGAAAGTGAACAAGCCTTCAAGAAGATGTTCGTTCGCTACAAAAAAGAAATTGTCCACCTTGGTTTGGAAGACAACGACTTTGACAACGACATCAACCCACTTGAAACAACAGGTGCCTACTTGTCTCCAAAAGAGTTCAAAGAAGCCCTTCTTGACGAAGATACAGTTGTCCTTGACACACGTAACGATTATGAGTACGACCTAGGACACTTCCGTGGGGCTATCCGCCCAGATATCCGCAACTTCCGTGAGTTGCCACAATGGGTTCGTGATAACAAGGAAAAATTCATGGACAAGCGCGTCGTGGTTTACTGTACAGGTGGTGTTCGCTGTGAGAAATTCTCAGGCTGGATGGTCCGTGAAGGCTACAAAGATGTTGGTCAATTGCACGGAGGAATCGCAACTTACGGTAAAGACCCAGAAGTCCAAGGTGAACTTTGGGATGGGAAAATGTACGTCTTTGACGAGCGTATTGCCGTAGATGTTAACCATGTCAACCCAACTATCGTAGGAAAAGACTGGTTTGATGGAACACCATGTGAACGTTATGTCAACTGTGGAAATCCATTCTGTAACCGTCGTATCTTGACATCAGAAGAAAATGAAGACAAGTACCTTCGTGGATGCTCACACGAGTGCCGTGTTCACCCACGTAACCGCTATGTTTCAGAAAATGAATTGACACAAGCTGAAGTTGTCGAGCGCCTAGCCGCTATCGGTGAAAGCTTGGATCAAGCAGCTACAGTATAATATTAAACAGTCCTTAGGGGCTGTTTTTCTATGCTTTTTACTAAAAAATCTAAAGTTTGTTTCTGTATCTTTCAGGAAAATAGGGTATACTATATGTAAACGATTTCAAAGGAGTTCAGTTATGGTGAAAACATTTTTTATTCCAAATAAACAGAGCATTTTAGGAGAACAGGAAATTTTGACTGCCAAGTCTATCTTGGCCTTGGTAGATGGTTTGGAGTCGCATAGCTATGATGCCGTCTATCTCCGTCAGCCTCTTAATCGTCTCGAGTATATCGAGTGTGCGATAGTGGGGCAATCACAATTTCTCTTTAAGGTCAGTTATGCTGATGGTCAAAAGGCTTACCGTGTCGATCTTCCTGACCTACTCACGAAGACAGACTGGCAGATTATCAAAGCATTTTTAGATGCTCTGCTTGCTTATACAGGAACTGAGATTGAAGGACTAGATGGTTTTGATTTTGAAGCTTATTTCCAAGCAAGTATTCAAGCCCATCTGACAGACACTGCAGCCCGTTTTACGATTTGCCAAGGAATTTTTAATCCTGTTTTCTTTAGTCATGAGGACTTGAAAAGCCTTTTAGAGGCAGATGGCTTGGCACAGTTTGAAGCGCGTGTGCGTGCGGTTCAAGAGACAGACGCCTACTTTGCAAGAGTTTCCTTCTATCAGGATGGAGAAGGCCAAGTGCACGGTGTTTACCATCTGGCTCAAGGAGTCAAGACAGTATTACCGAGAGAACCATTTGTTCCTACTGCCTATATTGAGCAATTGGTGGATAAGGAAGTGCAGTGGGAGATTGACTTGGTTCAAATCACAGGAGACGGCTCTAAACCAGAAGACTATGAAGCCATTGTCCGCTTAGACTATGCAAAATTCCTAGAGTCACTACCATCAGCATCTTACCACCAACTAGATGCCAATCAATTAGAAGTGCAACCCATCTTAGACAAAGATTTTAAAGCATTAGCACAAGAAAAGTAAAGCAGAAGCAGGTCAATCGACTTGCTTTTTTGATATAGAAAAATCCTGCCATGGAAGACAGGATTGAATCTTAAAGAAAGGCCAAGATACGAAGATAATCCCCAATCAGTGCCACTTCAGCTACAAAGAAGAGGAGGATAATAACTCCGTTCACAAGGACAGACAAGAATAACTGATAAAAGGAGTCGGTTTCACTTGCTTGACTAGGTCTCGTAATGATATGGAGGCTAGCAAGCAGAATGATTCCAATGCTAATCACACACAAAAGGGCTGTAAATCGTAGGCTGTCAAAGAAGGCAAAGAAACTAGCAATAGCAGTGAGGAAGATTGGAATTGCTAATAGTTGACTATATTGTTGGAGAACCTTTTCTAGCGTCCAGTCCTTTTCTTGGTAGATAAATCGTCTCACGACGAAACTACCCAAGAGGAATGAAAAGAAGAAGAGTATTGTTGCTACTAGGATAGAGATAATCGAAAAGAGATTCAATGAAGCAAATTGTTCAGGGAAGTGATTATGCATAGTTGCTATATGTCCATAGTAAGCATGTTTGATGTGGTAGATACTAAAGAAAAAGGAAGATGCAGAAAACAGAATGAGCAAGAGAAAGGCTGTGTAACTGTGTGTGCTACTTGTTTCAAGCTTGCTTGTAGGAGATTTGAGAGCCTCCACTAGCCAAGACCAAAAATCAAGCACTTGCTCTTTCCATTTATCCGTAGATTTTGGAGCTTGGTCGGGGATATAGGGACTTTCTAAGGATTGACTGAGAAGAAGGGGCTCTTTCGTGGTTGGTTTTTGCTGAGGAAGTGCTTCTTGGTTCTCTTCAGCTTTAGTGACTTTTTCTGTTTCTTTAGAAAAATCTTGCTCTTCTTCAGTAGAATCTAATGCTTTCTTTTCTTCTATTTCTGTTCTCGCTTCACTGTCTTCAGGCGTTTCAATTTTCTCTTCTTGCTGGCTTTCCAGTTCGACTTCAGCTTGAGAGACTTCCTCCTCTACTTGAGTATTTTTTTCAATTGGTGTATCGAGATCGGCTATCGTTTCTTCAGTCTTGTCTGCAACCTCTTGAGCTTGCTCTTCAGGTTTGTTCTTGCTTGTTGTTTTTACAAAATCATTACTTTCAAACCATTCTTGTTTCATGGTAGAACCTCCTTTTTAGTTAGATAAATATGCTTCCATAGTAGCAGATGTAAGCGCTTTTGTCAACGTCTGTTTGGTATGGATATTAGCTCAATATTATTATCAGCTCTAGCAATGAGTTGATCCTTGACATCGGTTTTTTCAGTTTTGTAAGGGTTGCTTAATTCCGTACCTCTTGATTCAGGCTCTTCTCTTGTGAATTGGTGAATAGAACCATAGTTACTTGAGATGTCCCAGTTAATTCGTTGGTTCTCTTTCTGGTCTAGGATGATTCTGAGATACTTTTTGGCAGTCAGTTCAACCTTACCATGGACTTGGATATTTTCAGAGTGGAAGTGCTTCTCTGTTGACTCTAGTTGACTATCTGTAAGGTCTGTATCAAAGATATTAACGATATTAGGGGTTGTGAGTTTACTGTTTTTGATACGACTTCCTTCAATTCGGAGGAGATAGCCATTTGTATTGAGAGTTGCATTTTCAAGGCTAGCATTTATGATGGTGGTTTGTCCACGATTGGCTGACACGTTGATCCCTTTTAGACTTCTTCCTTTTGGAACTTGGAGAATAACTTCATCAAAACGACTAGAGTAGCTGCTTGCGATATGGAGAATCCCGCCGATTCCAGAAGAGAGAAATGGAGTTTCAGACAGTTTCTTATCAGTGAGGCTCAGCGTTTTATCGTTCTGATTCGTGATAAGATCATGGTGAGCAGAAAGAGATGGATGGTAAGAAATGTGGATTTGATCATCCAAAGAGTCTGTGATGGTGAGCGCGTGTTGGTGGAGAGTGATCTCTAGGTTTTCGACTTCCTTACCAAAGGTCAGCTCTTCCATCCGACTATCATAGACAGGTTCCTTGGACATGGCAAGTAGGCTCTTGATCCCGTCAGATTGGATGCCTACAAAGAGCAGGATAAAGCCGATAACAGTAGTCACCACACCAAAAATGAGAAATCCTCTTGTCCATTTACGCATGCTGGTCACCTCTCTTTCCTTTTTTAAGAACAAATTGCACCAGGCGAACAATGAGTAGGCCGAAGAAACGAGCTACATAGGAAATACCTAGTAAGACTAGTGAAGAAGCACCGATGGCTAGTAAACCAGAACCGAAAATCAAGATAAAGGCTGATTTGGCTTGGGCTAGGACAGTGAAACTTTCAACTAAGAATAGGAATCCGCCGATGATACCAAGTATGGAAACCGCAAAGAAAGCCAGAATGACAGTCAAAGCAGCCACAAGGATTCCGAACAGAGCCACGAGGATGGCGATTCCCAGAGGAATGCCGATGGGTGCTGCAAGGAGAGCTAACAAGGCGATATGCAAAATTTGTCTGTTATTCTTTTGAGCGGGTGCTTCATTGATTTTTTTATTGAGAAGATTGGAGAGAACTTCGTGGGCCGCTTCTTTGGGAGTTCCCAAGCTAGCGATGAGTTCTTCTTCTCCTTCGACTCCAGCATCGTCAAAGAGTTCCCTGAAATAGTCCATGGCTTCAATTTGGTCAGCCTGAGGCAGTTTTTTGAGATAAAGTTCTAGCTGAGTCAGGTATTCAGTTCTTGTCATGGCGGATACTCCCTTCTATGATGCCATTGATGGTGTCTGTATAGAGTGCCCATTCATCTTTTAGGGTCACGAGCTGTTCTATACCACCATTTGTCAAGGAGTAGTATTTGCGCATGCGACCTTGGAACTCTCTAGAATAGGTTGTCAGAAAGCTATTGCCTTCCAATTTTTTTAGGATAGGATAGAGTGTAGATTCTTTGATATTAGCGATCAGCTTAATGGTTTGGCTAATCTCATAACCATAAGAATCATCCTGCTCCAGTACAGCCAAGATGAGAAATTCAATCAAGGCAGAGGATGTTGGAAAGTACATGGGGAACCTCCTTTTCTAATGTGTAAGATTTTTATATATAATTTTTCTACACATACATTGTACATCTAAATGAAAGCCCTGTCAAGAGAAATGTGTAAAATTTTTATATATAAAAAACTTCTAGCTAAAACTAGAAGTTTAGAGGATTTTATCAGCTTTGTCCACTGTAAAGAGGGCCACAGTCATCAGGATATCGACGAGTAAGAGGGCAGCTACAGCTGGCACCCAAGAGTGGAAAAGGTCAAAACTGTAACCAAAGAGGGTTGGCCCAAAGGCTGCTAGGATATAGCCTCCTGTTTGAGATAAACCAGACAATTGTGCAGTCTTTTCAGGGGCGCTTGTCTTGAGTGAAAAGTTGACCATGAGATAGGGGAAGAGGGCGCTGGTCGCGGTTCCGATGAGGAGATGGATGGCAAGCCAGTAAAAGAAATTACCGATTGGGAAAAAGAGCATGGAAATACCGACCACACCAGCTAGTGAAACCAGAGTGAGCATGAGCTGACGGTTACGAGTAGATAAACTGGTTGTCAGGCTTGGGATGGTCATTGAAAAAGGAATGCTAATCAGAGAGAAGATAGAGGTCAGCAAGCCAGCTTCGTGACTGGATAGGCCTGCATGGATGGCCATGGTAGGTAGCCAGGTCATAGCTGTGTAAAAGAGCAAGGATTGAAAACCTGCAAAGACAATCACTGCCCAGACCTGTTTATTACGCATAACCTTTGTTTTGCTTTTTTGTTTGGTTTGTGGAGCCAGTCTGTGATTATAGCGGTGATTTGGGAGCCAGACCAAAAAAGTTGCTAGGCAGAGCAGGGTGAGGAGGATGATAAGTCCTTTCCAAGAACTGGCTTGTGTAATGGGCACAGCTAGATAGGAAGCCAGAGCCGTCGCAACCCCCATAGAAGTTACATATAAGGTGGTCAGATAACCAATTTTCTTTGGTTGATTAGCTTGGATAAGACTAGGAAGCAGAACATTGATGACTGCGATACTTGCCCCAACCATCAAGGTTCCTAGATAGAGCAGGGGCAGATTGATTAGTCGAATGAGAGAACCGATGGTCAAGAAGAAAAGGCTATAGGTAAAGAGATGCTCCAAGCCAATTTTCTGAGCTAGTCGGGTAGAAAATAGCGAGAAGAGGGTAAACATGAGGAGAGGAAGGCTGGTCAGGACACCAAGTGAACTAACTTCGACTCCCAGCCCTTGCGAAATATCTCCCAAAATAATGGGTAAAACAGTAAAAGGAGTCCGCAAGGAAACACCAATCAGGATAATACCTGGAACAAAAAAGAGTGATTGCTTTTTCATATAATACCTCTCCTAGCTGATTTTAATAACAGCTTATTTTAAGGCTTTTTCCCTATAATGTCAAGTAAGGTTTTGGGCTTTCAAGATAAAAATGGGAAAGTCTTGAAAATTATGATAAAATAGTGGAAGGAAATCTATATATTGGAGAAAAACTGTGCTTGAAAAGCAAAAAATTAGCGTCTTGATGTCGGTCTATGTAAAGGAAAATCCGACATTTTTGAGAGATGCCATTAATAGTATTCAAAATCAAACCTTGAAACCGAGCGAATTGGTTCTCGTAGAGGATGGACCTCTCACACCAGAACTCTATCAAGTATTAGACCAGGTTGAAGCTGAGTCTGATATTCCAGTGAAACGCTATCCTCTTGAGCAGAATCAAGGTTTGGGTCTAGCTCTTCGACAGGGTGTTTTGCAGTGTCAGTACGATATCATCGCTCGTATGGATACCGATGATATAGCTGTTCCAGACCGTTTTGAGAAACAGGTTCAGCTAATGGAGAAGGACAAACTAGACCTATTAGGTGGACATATTGCAGAGTTTATTGATAATCCTGATGAGATTGTTTCTTACCGTCGTGTTCCAACCAAACATGCAGATATTGTAGCTTATCAAAGGATGAGAAGTGCCTTTAACCACATGACTGTCATGTTCAAGAAGGACATGGTTCTCAAGGCAGGCAATTATGAAGATGGCCTTTATATGGAGGATGACCTCCTCTGGCTCAATATGATTGCTGCAGGAGCTAAGACTGGAAATCTGGATCAAATCTTGTGTAAGGTTCGTGTCGGAGCAGGGATGTTTGAGCGTCGTGGGGGACTGCGTTACCTCAAACTCTATCGTCAGGCTCGTCAACGCATGCTGAAGCGAGGGCAAATTTCTTACATGGAGTATGCCAAGAGTGTTGCCATTCAGATGATTGTTGCCCTTTGTCCCGGATTTGTCCGACAGTTTATTTTTATGAAACTGTTACGAAAAAGCAAGTAAAAGATTGTAGCAAATCGTAAACTGGATAAAAAGTGTTATAATAACAATATAAATATTCGGCTCTTTTAAGGAGGAGTAAATTTCTATGAATAAAAAACTCACAGATTATGTGATTGATCTGGTGGAAATTTTAAATAAACAACAAAAACAGGTTTTCTGGGGAATATTTGATATTTTGAGTATGGTGGTTTCCATCATTGTATCTTATATCTTATTCTACGGCTTGATTAATCCAGCACCTGTTGACTACATCATCTATACGAGTTTGGCCTTCCTGTTCTATCAATTGATGATTGGATTTTGGGGATTGAACGCTAGTATCAGTCGTTACAGCAAGATTACGGATTTCATGAAAATCTTTTTTGGTGTGACTGCTAGCAGTATCTTGTCATATAGTATCTGCTATGCCTTCTTGCCACTTTTTTCAATCCGTTTCATCATTCTCTTTATCTTGTTGAGTACCTTCTTGATTTTATTGCCACGGATTACTTGGCAGTTAATCTACTCTAAACGCAAAAAGGGAAGTGGTGATGGGGAACACCGTCGGACCTTCTTGATTGGAGCTGGTGATGGCGGAGCTCTCTTTATGGATAGTTACCAACATCCAACTAGTGAATTAGAACTTGTCGGTATTTTGGACAAGGATTCTAAGAAAAAGGGCCAAAAACTTGGTGGAATCCCTGTTTTGGGTTCATATGATGATCTGCCTGAATTAGCCAAACGCCATCAAATCGAGCGTGTTATCGTTGCGATTCCGTCGCTTGACCCGTCAGAATATGAACGTATCTTGCAGATGTGTAATAAGCTGGGTGTCAAATGTTACAAGATGCCTAAGGTTGAAACGGTTGTTCAAGGACTTCACCAAGCAGGTGGAGGCTTCCAGAAGATTGATATCACAGACCTTTTGGGCCGTCAGGAAATTCGTCTTGACGAATCGCGTCTGGGCGCAGAACTGACAGGTAAGACAATCTTGGTTACAGGTGCTGGAGGTTCGATCGGTTCTGAAATCTGTCGCCAAGTTAGCCGCTTCAATCCTGAACGTATCGTCTTGCTCGGTCATGGGGAAAACTCAATCTACCTTGTTTATCATGAATTGATTCGTAAGTTCCAAGGGATTGATTATGTACCTGTTATTGCAGATATTCAAGACTATGACCGCTTGTTGCAAGTCTTTGAGCAGTACAAGCCAGCTATTGTTTATCATGCGGCAGCCCACAAGCACGTTCCTATGATGGAGCGCAATCCAAAAGAAGCCTTCAAAAACAATATTCGTGGAACTTACAATGTTGCTAAGGCTGTTGATGAAGCCAAAGTACCTAAGATGGTTATGATTTCGACAGATAAGGCGGTTAATCCACCAAATGTTATGGGAGCAACCAAGCGTGTGGCTGAGTTGATTGTCACTGGCTTTAACCAACGTAGCCAATCAACCTACTGTGCAGTTCGTTTTGGGAATGTTCTTGGTAGCCGTGGTAGTGTCATTCCAGTCTTTGAACGCCAGATTGCTGAAGGTGGTCCTGTAACGGTGACAGATTTCCGCATGACCCGTTACTTTATGACTATTCCAGAAGCTAGCCGTTTGGTTATCCATGCTGGTGCCTATGCCAAGGATGGAGAAGTCTTTATCCTTGATATGGGTAAACCAGTCAAGATTTATGACTTGGCTAAGAAAATGGTCCTTCTAAGTGGACACACCGAAAGCGAAATTCCAATTGTTGAAGTTGGAATCCGCCCAGGCGAAAAACTTTACGAAGAACTCTTGGTATCAACCGAACTCGTTGATAATCAGGTTATGGATAAGATTTTCGTTGGTAAGGTTAATGTCATGCCTCTAGAAGCCATCGATCAAAAGATTGAAGAGTTCCGCACTCTTAGTGGAGATGAGTTGAAGCAGGCCATTATCGCCTTTGCCAATCAAACAACCCACGTTGAATAAAATAGAAAAACGCATAATATCAAGGTTCTCCTGAAGAACCTTGGTATTATGCGTTTTGTTATGTAGAGACTTATACTCTTCGAAAATCTCTTCAAACCACGTCAACGTCGCCTTGCCGTAGGTATGGTTACTGACTTCGTCAGTTCTATCCACAACCTCAAAACAGTGTTTTGAGCAGCCTGCGGCTACTTTCCTAGTTTGCTCTTTGATTTTCATTGAGTATTACTCCATTTTCTTCTGAAATGGAGTTGTTTCCCAGTCTATGTTATTGAAAATACTCCAAAACTTCTATGGGTTTGTGAGCGATATAATCAGGTTGATAGTCTAGTAGATCTGCTTGCTCTCCAAATCCCCAAGTGACGGCCAATTTCTGAATGCCTGTTTCTTGAGCTCCCAGCATATCAAACTTGGTATCTCCAATGATGATGGCTTGTTCCGGTGCTAGTTGATGTGTCTGTAAGGCTTGGCGAATGACATCTGCTTTATGGGGAGTTTCAGGGCTGGAACCATAAATACCATCAAAGAAATGATGGATTCCCAAGTTTTTAGTCATGTCTTGAGCAGTTGGAGTATTTTTTGTTGTGGTGATATAAAGAGGATATTTGCTCGACAACTCCCCAAGCAAGTCTACAATTTGAGGAAAGAGTTGAGCTTCATGGATGCCTTTTACTTTGTAGTAAGAACGGTATATCTGGACAGCCTCAGAAATTTGGTCTTTGGGCAGGCAGGTCGCAAAACTACTTTCAAGAGGCGGTCCCATAAAACCACGAATAGTTTTGTCATCAGGACTAGGCACCCCCAGTTCCTTAAAAGTATGAGTAAAGGCATTGTGAATCCCGATAGAACTGTCAACGAGGGTTCCATCCAGATCGAAAAAAATCGCTGTGATAGAGGTCATGGTTTCTCCTATTTGATAAGCTTATTCTCCGAAAATTTCTTTTTGAAGGCGACGACCAGTAGGGGTGGCAGCGAGTCCACCTTCAGCTGTTTCACGAAAGGCAGTTGGCATGCTTGCTCCTACTTGGTACATGGCATCGATAACTTCATCCACAGGAATTTTAGATTCGATACCTGCCAAGGCCATGTCTGCTGCGATGAAAGCAAAGCTGGCCCCCATGGCATTACGTTTGACACAGGGAACTTCGACCAAGCCGGCAACAGGGTCACAGATAAGGCCCAGCATATTTTTAATGACAAAGGCAATGGCCTGACTGGCCTGATAAGGTGTTCCACCGGCAGCTAGAGTCAAGGCTGCAGCACTCATAGCAGAGGCCGAACCAACCTCAGCCTGACAGCCACCTTCAGCTCCTGAGATAGAGGCATTATTTGCGATGACTAGTCCAAAGGCACCAGCAGCAAAGAGGAAATCCAGCTGTTGCTCGTGGCTGAGGTCTAATTTTTCAATAGCAGCTGTTAGAACGGAAGGCAGACAGCCAGCACTTCCTGCGGTCGGAGTGGCGCAGACCAAGCCCATTTTGGCATTATGTTCATTGACTGCGATGGCATTTCGGGCAGCAGAGAGAATCGTGTAATCTGACAGAGTTTTTCCGTTTTTGATGTAGTGATCCAATTTGGCAGCATCTCCACCTGTCAGGCCACTACGAGATTTATTTTCATTGAGGCCAAGTTGGACAGAGGCTTTCATGACTTCCAGATTGCGTTCCATGAGAAGGAGGACTTCTTCACGTTCGCGACCGGTCAATTCAAACTCTGTTGTAATCATGAGTTCTGCGACATTTCCTTGAAAGTCCAGATCTGCTTGCTCGACCAATTCTTTGATAGAATAAAACATACTTCCTCCTATTTAAAGAAATTGACATTGTGGAGATGAGGGATTTTTCGAATTTCTTCGATGGCCTCATCACAGTTGCGACTGTCAACTTCGATAATCATAATAGCTTTTTCACCAGCTTTTTCACGAGTAACATTCATCTGGGCGATATTGATATCATAGCGGGAAAGTGCCTCCGTTACGAGGGCAATCATACCTGGAATATCTTGATGAACAATGATGATAGTCGGTGTATTCATATTGAGAGAGACGGCAAAGCCATTGAGTTCGGTTACCTGAATATTTCCTCCACCGATAGAAATACCAGTCACACTGATGGTCTTATGAGCATTTTTGACGGTAATTTTAGTGGTGTTTGGGTGAGGGGCGTTACTGTCTTTCTGAATGGTCCAGACAATCTTGATGCCACGCTTGTGGGCAATTTCCAGGCTGTTTGGGATTTCGGGATCATCTGTATCCATGCCCAAAATACCTGCAACAAGGGCTAGGTCTGTTCCGTGACCACGATAGGTTTTGGCAAATGAGTTAAATAGTTGGAATTCGACTTTTGTCGGAGTATCATCAAAAATGGAAGAGACAATCTTCCCAATACGAACAGCACCAGCGGTATGGCTACTAGATGGGCCAATCATAACTGGTCCGATGATATCAAAGACAGATTGAAAACGAAGTGATTTCATCAGTTTCCCCTTATAAAAATTCTTATCTCTATTATATCAAAGAATGAAGGTCTTGGCTTTAATTGTGGATGAAAACCTTTTTACACTACAAATAGCATAAAAAAGCATCTTTTGTAACAAAAAATAGCTTATTTAGGGAAATAAAAAATAATTTTGTAATATTTCTACATAAAAGTGTCAAGAAACGGTAATATTTAAAGGGTATGATAGAACTATAGAAAGAAGGAGAATTTTCAAATATGAAATCAACAACTAAAAAGATTAAAACAACTCTTGCAGGAGTAGCTGCCTTGTTTGCAGTATTTGCTCCATCATTTGTATCTGCTCAAGAATCATCAACTTACACTGTTAAAGAAGGTGATACACTTTCAGAAATCGCTGAAACTCACAACACAACTGTTGAGAAATTGGCAGAAAACAACCACATCGACAACGTTCATTTGATTTATGTTGGTCAAGAGTTGGTTATCGATGGTCCTGTAGCACCTGTTGCAACACCAGCGCCAGCTACTTATGCGGCACCAGCTGCTCAAGATGAAACTGTTTCAGCTCCAGTAGCAGAAACTACAGAAGTAGTAGAAGAAGCAGCACCAGCTGCAAGCGCTCCTGTAGCAGAAGAAACTGTTGTTGCAGCAGAAACTTCAGCACCAGCTGCAACTGTAAGTGGATCTGAAGCAGAAGCTAAAGAATGGATTGCACAAAAAGAATCAGGTGGTAGCTATACAGCTACAAACGGCCAATACATTGGACGTTACCAATTGACAGATTCATACTTGAACGGTGACTACTCAGCTGAAAACCAAGAACGTGTAGCAGATGCTTACGTTGCAGGACGTTACGGTTCATGGTCAGCTGCTAAAAACTTCTGGCTTAACAACGGCTGGTATTAAGAAATAACGAACAGAATAATTTGAAAAAGTCGAGGAAATCCCTCGACTTTTTTATATTTCTTTCGGTTGATAATAGATCTCCACTTCTTTTTTGAGAAAGGCTAGAATGGAAGTTTCATCGGTCAGCTCCAGAAGGGAGAACCCTTTTTGGATAAGTTTAGCATCATCCCTACAAATCCCAATACGGACATAGCAGATAGCAAGCATATCGCAGCTTTTCTTGTTCTTGGCATCCTCTAGTAAAGTATAGCAGATTTGTTGACACATGTTTTTGTCTTGATGGTATAAGTAAATGGTGGAAAGGTTGAGTAGGATTGCCATTCGCAAGTCATATAAATGTTGGTAGTTTTTATAGACTTCCAAGCGTTGCAAGATTTTTCCAGTGATGAGATGGAGGTGTTTAATTGGAAAGCTGAAAAGGATGGTATTGAGGATTTTTAGGTCACTTTCATACCATGTATCTTGTTTTTCAATTTTTTCCCAAAGTTTTGTGACAGTTTGTTTCACTTGGTCTGACAGTTTCTCTGTACCATGTTGACGGATATGAATGACAACTTCAAGCATATCCCTGATTTCTTCTATAGGCAGGTCGTGATGGGTCTTGAGATAGTTTTGGCATGTTTCAAAAAAATGAACTAGACCACTGCCACCAATGATGGAATTCATATTGAGATAAGTTTGCATGATTTCTGTCCGTTGGCTCGGCTGATAGAGATGGCAGATGTAGTCAAACTCTTCAAAACTCATATTAATCTGTCGGAGAAGAAATTCCATGTTTTCATATTTGGGAGTTACCTTGCCACTTTCAATCTTTGATAGGCTAGTTCTTGAAAGGACATCTCCGCAGACCTCTTCTTGGGTTAAGCCTTTTGACTCACGTATTTCTTTATAGACCTTTCCGAAATCATAACGCATGATTGACTCCTTTTCGTGAAAAAAGTTAACAAATAATAAAATCCTATTAAAAATATTGTATCATAGTAATATAAAAAGTAGAAAATAAAACTAAAATAAGTTTGTGGAAAAGCTTGGTGTAATTTTAAAATTGGCTTAATAGTACTATGATGTAGCTAGAAAAGGGGTGGAAAAATGTTTAAAAATAAGGAGCTTTTTCGAGTAGTCATGATATTTGTGATAGGAACTATCCTCATTTTAATGACACCAGTCTTATTTAAAGTTGTTATGGAACTATTTTCAAAATAAATAGGCCTCTGCTTTGGGCGGAGTAGTGAATCAGGAGGTTAAGTGATGAACTACAATGTAAAATATCTCTTATCAGGAATATTTATTATAGTCTTTATAGGTTTTCTAGTCTGGATGCGTTATTTTAATCAGAGGAAGGAAGAAGAGCATTCGGATGTGTCTTTTGAAGCGAGGTTAGATAGTGAGGTCAAGGCCTTATATAAACAACTAGGATTGGGTGAGGAGCCTCATTATTTCTTAGCGTATCGCTACCTACATCCTTGGTTCAACTTGGCGATTTTACCACCAACAGTTGAAATTTTCTTAACTAAAATAGCGCTGGTGATGGTAACTCCAGATGAACTACTAATAAGAAATCTTGGGAATGGGATGACTTTCACAAGTGAGCATCATCGTGATTTGCGGCAAGGACTTATCCGCATTCCAAAATCAGAGATGAAAGAATTTGAGATTCGCAACTGGAAAAGAGTTTTTATATTTGGCGATTTTTTGACAATTAAAACAAGCCAACATAGCTATTATTTGCAGGTTAGAGATGATGGACTTCAAAAGGGAAGTCTCTCTACCAAACATTTCTCAGACTTGAAACGACAAGATTTTCTAGGATTATTGACAGATAAAAGAACATTCTGATTGACAATTGCCCAAAAAACTAACCTCTAAATATTCAAAAGCCACGCAGTGTTTGCAGCCTTGAACACAATTAAGCTGAGAGAATCACTATGTGGTTTTATTGGAAAGTTAGTTTTTCCCAGTTTCGTCTCTTCACGGGAGGTATCTCTATGAAAAAAATCAGTCATCTTTGTATGCTCCTGCTCTTGCTGTGTACTACGTTTTTTGTCCTGAATGTAAATGTTACACGAGAAATAGTGCGGATTCAGGAGATGGGTAAGACAGCTTATTCATTTGACTTGTACTTGAAAGATGTCACTAAACCGACAGAAACTATTCTCCAGTTTTTTGAAGAGGTTACAAGTCAAGACAAGGTCTCTATTATCAAAGTAGATAATGGCGATGAGGTGGTCAAGGCTGGTGTTTTTGATAAGGAAACCTTCCCCTATCAGGAGTTCGGTCTGACTTCTCTTGATTTTTCAAAGAATGAGAAGGGAGTCTACAGCAACCAGAACCTTCCCAATAATCTAGGAACCATTCCCACCTTTTTAAAGGTGAAACTCATTCGACTCCAGACCTTCCAATCCTATATTGAGGATAAATCCCATACTGTAAATGGGCGCTATATGATTACCTCCAGCAAAGAGATAGATCGTGATACCATTCTACAAAAGTGGAGTGATTTTTTCCAGATAGATAAGACGATTTTATTAGAACCCACTTACCGAAGTCAGGTTGGAGTGCTAAATCAAGCTTTGTTACTATCTATCATTATCTTTATCTTAGCAATCTTGCTTGTGATTTTAATGACAGTTTATCAGCCGATGATGGAGATGAAACGAGTGGGGGTTCAAAAGTTACTTGGTTTTCAAAGCAGGGCGATTTTAGCTGGTTTTGTAAAGACTAATTTTTATCTTCTCTTGGGTGGAAGTCTTATCATTGACTTGGGACTATTTTTAGTGCTGGACTACAGACCAAAACTTTTGTTCCCAAGTTTACTCTTATCCCAATTTCTGCTTTTACAGTTGTATTTGTTCATCAGTTGGCTGACCTACCTAATGATTCAGAAAATGACAGTCAGCTCCATGTTGAAAGGTTTTTCATCTATCAAACTTGGTCTCATCTTCAATTATGTGATGAAAATAGGGACAACTATTTTATTGACGGTTTTACTGATTGGGGTAGGCAGAAGTCTAGAACAAGAAAACAAAGAACTTGCTTATCAGCAACAGTGGGTAAGCCAAGGGAATTACCTGACCTTAGAAACCTTCAAACTTAATGATAACCTGTGGCAGGAAGAGCTAGCAGGTTCAGGGAAATCTACAGATTATTTCTACCAATTTTATCAAGATTTGCTAGCAAAAATACAAGTAAATTATGTGCGAAGTGCGAGTCTTCCTATCAAACCAGTCATCAAAGCTGAACAAGTACAGCAGTACCAACTGCCTGATAAGGTAGATGTTTACTATGCAAACCGTCAATTTTTAGAAAGTCAGGGCTTTAAGCTACCTGATATCGGCACTAAAAAGGTGATCTTGTTGCCAGCCAGTGATAAAGGACAAGAAGGCAAGAATCAGTTCTTGGGAAAATCCATCGCCTATCTTTCTATGAGGTATGAAGATCAGCAAAAGCAAACAATAGAAGATATGGATGTAGAAATTGCCTACTATGAAAGAGATTGGTCTTTCTTCCCTTATAATAATGAGCGAAAGGAAAATCTCCACAATCCAATCATTAGTCTGGTAAATGATCAAGACATGATGTGGGAAGAAAAGACTCACTTGTCAACGACAGGTTTAAATAACCCGATGAAAGTTGAAAATACAGAACAAAATCAAAAAGTGATTACGGAGTTAGTTGAGAAATTATCAGATGGGAATTATTTAAAATTTTCATCGATTCAAGCCATTCAACAAGAGAAAGTAGATTCTTATCGAGATGCAGTTCGAAATCTTAATATACTCTTTGCTTTGTTTGGTCTCCTTAGCATGATGATTTCCTACTTCTTACTAGTAACAACTTTCTTGTTGAAGCGCAGGGATATCATTACCAAGAAGTTTATGGGGTGGAAACTGGTCGATCGCTACCGTCCTCTCCTCGTTCTACTTTTGTTGGGCTATAGTCTCCCTCTTCTAGTATTGATTTTCTTTGCCCATGCGCTCTTGCCACTCCTGCTGTTTGCAGGCTTTACATGTCTGGATATACTATTTGTGTTAGTCTTGGCTTCTAGGATGGAGAAAAGAAGTCTAGTAGAGTTATTGAAAGGGGGCATCTTATGATTGAGTTGGAAAATATTACCAAAACCATTGGAGGAAAAGTGATTTTGGATCACTTATCTCTCAGGATTGATCAGGGAGATTTGGTTGCCATCGTTGGAAAAAGTGGTAGTGGTAAGTCGACCTTGTTAAATTTATTAGGTTTGATAGATGGTGATTATAGCGGACGGTATGAGATTTTTGGTCAGACAAATCTAGCGGTCAATTCTGCCAAGTCGCAAACAATAATCCGTGAACATATCTCTTATCTGTTTCAAAATTTTGCCCTGATTGATGATGAAACGGTCGAGTACAATCTCATGCTGGCGCTGAAATATGTGAAATTGTCCAAGAAAGACAAGCTCAAAAAGGTGGAAGAGATTTTAGAGAGAGTAGGTTTGTCAGCTACGTTGCATCAAAAGGTCTCCGAGTTGTCTGGTGGCGAACAACAACGAATTGCAGTTGCTAGAGCCATCTTAAAACCCAGCCAGCTGATTTTAGCCGATGAACCAACAGGTTCTCTGGACCCTGAAAATAGAGATTTGGTCTTGAAGTTTCTCTTAGAGATGAATCGCGAGGGGAAAACAGTCATTATTGTGACCCACGATGCTTATGTAGCCCAACAATGTCATCGGATCATTGAATTGGGCGAGGGGAAATGAGTCCGTTTAGCTCCTTTTGACTGACTGAATACTCATATTTCCAGAGAGAAATAGCATAAATACGCCTAGGAATGACATTTTTATGTAGTATTTCTAGGTTTTTTTGTTTCAAATTGAAAAATTTTTCAATTTCGACTTGACAAATGATGAGGATAAGAGTATTATTTATACAACCAAAAGGAATAAACATAAAGGAGGCTTTGTTATGAATAAGATGAAGAAGGTGTTGATGACGATGTTTGGTTTAGTGATGCTCCCCCTACTATTTGCTTGTAGTAACAATCAATCGGCTGGAATTGAAGCCATCAAGTCCAAAGGAAAATTGGTTGTAGCCCTCAATCCAGATTTTGCTCCATTTGAATACCAAAAAGTGGTTGATGGGAAAAATCAGATTGTGGGTTCAGACATCGAATTAGCCAAGGCTATCGCAACAGAACTAGGTGTCGAATTGGAACTATCACCCATGAGTTTTGACAATGTACTGGCTAGTGTTCAATCAGGAAAAGCCGATCTTGCCATATCTGGTGTTTCTAAGACAGATGAACGAAGCAAGGTGTTCGATTTTTCAACTCCCTACTATACTTCAAAAAATAAGCTCATTGTCAAAAAATCTGATTTAGCCACTTATCAGTCTGTCAAAGACTTAGCGCAGAAAAAGGTCGGAGCGCAGAAAGGTTCGATTCAAGAGACGATGGCGAAAGACTTGCTACAAAATTCATCCCTCGTATCTCTGCCTAAAAATGGGAATTTAATTACAGATTTAAAATCAGGGCAAGTGGATGCCGTTATCTTTGAAGAACCTGTTGCCAAGGGATTTGTGGAAAATAATCCTGATTTAGCAATCGCAGACCTCAATTTTGAAAAAGAGCAAGATGATTCTTATGCGGTCGCCATGAAAAAAGATAGCAAGGAATTGAAAGAGGCGGTCGATAAAACCATTCAAAAGTTGAAGGAGTCTGGGGAATTAGACAAACTCATTGAGGATGCCTTTAAAGCGTCCATTGAAAAATAGAAAGAAGGAAAAGAACATGAGTAAAGAAAAAGTAATTTTGGCCTATTCTGGCGGTTTGGACACATCAGTTGCTATTACCTGGCTAAAGAAAGACTATGAAGTTGTTGCAGTTTGTATGGATGTGGGTGAAGGGAAAGACTTGGATTTCATCCATGATAAGGCTCTTAAGGTTGGGGCAGTCGAATCTTATGTCATTGATGTTAAGGACGAATTTGCTACAGATTATGTGCTAGTGGCTCTTCAGTCACATGCCTATTATGAACAAAAGTACCCCTTGGTATCTGCCTTGAGCCGCCCTCTTATTTCTAAAAAATTGGTTGAAATAGCGCATCAGACAGGAGCTACTACAATTGCTCATGGTTGTACAGGTAAGGGGAATGACCAAGTACGTTTTGAAGTATCGATTGCAGCCTTGGATCCCAATTTAAAAGTGATTGCGCCAGTTCGTGAATGGAAATGGTCTCGGGAGGAAGAAATTCATTATGCGAAGGAAAATGGGGTACCTGTTCCTGCTGACCTTGACAATCCCTACTCTGTCGACCAAAATCTTTGGGGACGTGCCAATGAGTGTGGTATTTTGGAAAATCCATGGAATCAGGCTCCAGAAGAAGCCTTTGGCATCACAACTTCTCCAGAGCAAGCTCCAGATATGCCAGAATACATTGATATTGAGTTTAGTGAAGGTGTTCCAGTTTCCCTTAATGGAGAAGGGTTAAAATTGGCAGATTTGATTCAAAAACTCAATGAAATAGCTGGAAAGCATGGGGTCGGACGGATTGACCACGTGGAAAATCGTTTGGTTGGGATTAAATCAAGAGAAATCTATGAATGCCCAGGGGCAGTGACTCTACTGACAGCTCATAAGGAAATTGAGGACTTGACGCTTGTGAGAGAAGTGGCTCATTTTAAACCAATTATAGAAAATGAATTATCAAATCTCATTTATAATGCTTTGTGGTTTAGTCCGGCTACACAAGCCTTGATTGCTTATATTAAAGAGACTCAAAAAGTTGTCAATGGGACTGCAAAAGTCAAACTCTATAAGGGAAGCGCTCAGGTCGTAGCTCGGAAATCACCAAATTCTCTTTACGATGAAAATTTGGCGACTTATACCAGTGCGGATACCTTTGACCAAGATGCGGCTGTTGGCTTTATTAAGTTGTGGGGACTTCCAACCAAGGTTCATTCTGAGGTTCAAAAAAGCGCCAAATAGGGCGATTGGCTAGAGAGGTGGATGTGATATGGCTAAGAATACAAAATTATGGGGTGGTCGCTTTGAAGGTACTGTCGAAGACTGGGTAGAGCGCTTTGGTGCGAGTATATCTTTTGACCAGAAATTAGCTAAATTTGATGTGATTGGTTCTTTAGCCCACGTTCAGATGTTGGGTCAGACGGGCATTTTGAGTTTGAAGGAGTCAGAAAAGATTCAAGAAGGCTTGAAAGAGCTCCTAGAAGAGCTAGAGGCAGGCCAACTTGACTTTGATATCGCAAACGAAGATATTCATATGAATATGGAAGTGTTGCTGACAGAAAAAATTGGTCCTCTTGCAGGGAAACTACATACAGCTCGTTCTCGAAATGACCAAGTTGCGACAGATATGCACTTGTATCTCAAGGAGCAACTAGGCCATGTCCTAGATAAACTGGCTCATCTCAAGGGTGTTTTATTAGATTTGGCGGAAAATCATGTGGAGACGATTATGCCGGGCTATACCCATCTGCAACATGCCCAGCCTATTAGTTTTGCCCACCACCTGATGGCTTACTACAATATGTTTCAAAGAGACAGTGAACGCTTTGAATTTAACCAGAAGCATACAGATCTATGCCCTCTAGGTGCGGCAGCTTTAGCAGGAACGACTTTCCCCATTGATCGCCAATTGTCTAGCGATTTGCTGGAGTTTAAGCAACCTTATACAAATTCTTTGGATGCTGTTAGTGACCGCGATTTTATCTTAGAATTTCTGTCAAATGCCAGCATACTCATGATGCATATGAGCCGTTTTTGCGAAGAAATGATCAATTGGTGTAGCTTTGAGTACCAATTCATTACCTTGTCAGATACGTTTACAACAGGTTCCTCTATTATGCCCCAAAAGAAAAATCCAGATATGGCTGAGTTGATTCGAGGAAAGACTGGTAGAGTTTATGGGAATCTGTTTGGACTGTTGACAGTCATGAAGTCCTTGCCCTTAGCTTATAATAAGGATTTGCAAGAGGATAAGGAAGGAATGTTTGATACGGTCGAAACGATTTTAAATTCCCTCGATGTATTGGCAGGTATGTTATCTAGCTTGCAGGTAAACAAGGAAAAAATGCAAGAGTCTACAGAGAAGGACTTTTCAAATGCGACTGAGTTGGCAGATTATTTGGCAGGGAAAGGCTTGCCATTTAGAGAAGCTCATGAGGTTGTGGGAAGATTAGTGCTAGACTCTATCAAGTCTGCTAAAAATATTCAAGATTGGACTTTGGAGGAATTACAAACCTATCATTCCCTCATTGCAGAGGATATTTATGTCTACTTGCAACCTAAAACTGCTGTTCAAAGACGAAATTCCTTGGGAGGTACAGGATTTGACCAAGTGAGATACCAGATTGCAGTTGCTAAGAAAGCGAATGAAGCTAGAAAGTGATAGATTGATAAGAGGTTGGTCGATTGACAGCCTCTTTCTTGTCTTCTCCAACCAAGCGTGTTATAATGAATACTGCTCAAGCGACCTTCAATCGTTGAAGCACACACGACCTTCAATCGTGAATAAACGAATAGATGGGAGACTTACCATGAGTGATAACTCTAAAACACGTGTTGTCGTGGGGATGAGTGGTGGTGTTGATTCGTCGGTGACGGCTCTTTTGCTCAAGGAGCAGGGCTACGATGTGATCGGTATCTTCATGAAGAACTGGGACGACACAGATGAAAACGGCGTCTGTACGGCGACCGAAGATTACAAGGATGTGGCTGCGGTGGCAGACCAGATTGGCATTCCCTACTACTCTGTCAATTTTGAAAAAGAGTACTGGGACCGCGTTTTTGAGTATTTCCTAGCGGAATACCGTGCAGGACGCACGCCAAATCCAGATGTTATGTGCAACAAGGAAATCAAGTTTAAGGCCTTTTTGGACTATGCCATGACCTTGGGGGCAGACTATGTAGCGACTGGGCACTATGCCCGAGTGGCGCGTGATGAGGACGGGACAGTTCACATGCTTCGTGGCGTGGACAATGGCAAGGACCAGACCTATTTCCTCAGCCAACTTTCGCAAGAACAACTTCAAAAAACCATGTTCCCACTGGGGCATTTGGAAAAGCCTGAAGTTCGCAGACTAGCAGAAGAAGCAGGTCTTGCGACTGCTAAGAAGAAAGACTCGACAGGGATTTGTTTTATCGGAGAAAAGAACTTTAAAAACTTTCTCAGCAACTACCTGCCAGCTCAGCCAGGTCGCATGATGACTGTAGATGGTCGCGATATGGGCGAGCATGCAGGCCTTATGTATTATACAATTGGTCAGCGTGGCGGCCTCGGTATCGGTGGGCAACACGGCGGTGACAATGCACCTTGGTTCGTTGTCGGAAAAGACCTGAGCAAGAATATCCTCTATGTCGGCCAAGGTTTCTACCATGATTCGCTCATGTCAACCAGTCTAGAAGCCAGTCAGGTTCACTTTACTCGTGAGATGCCAGAGGAATTTACGCTAGAATGCACAGCAAAATTCCGCTACCGTCAGCCTGATTCTAAGGTGACAGTACATGTCAAAGGAGATAAGGCAGAGGTTATCTTTGCAGAACCGCAACGCGCGATTACACCAGGACAGGCAGTTGTCTTTTACGACGGGGAAGAGTGTCTAGGTGGTGGTTTGATTGACAATGCTTACCGCGATGGACAAGTTTGTCAGTACATTTAGATTGACAAATTTTCTCAATTTGCTACAATAATAAAAGCAATAGAAATGATGGTCAAAGCTCATGGATGTTGCAGGCTTTTTTGTCCTGCACTTCTTTGGAGTTTTGACTGTTTTTGTGTCGTTTAGAGGAAAGGACAAGAATGATTCAACAAGACTTTCGGACAAAAACAGGAAATACAGTTTTTGGAGTTCGGGCGACAGCCTTGATTGTCCAAAATCGCAAGCTCCTAGTCACCAAAGATAAGGGCAAGTATTACACTATTGGCGGTGCGATTCAAGTCAATGAAAGAACGGAGGACGCGGTAGTTCGTGAAGTGAGGGAAGAACTGGGTGTCAAAGTTCAAGCTGGGCAACTAGCTTTTGTTGTTGAAAATCGTTTTGAAGAAGATGGTGTCTATTGGCACAACATCGAGTTTCATTATCTGGTGGACTTGCTTGAGGATGCCCCATTGACCATGCAGGAAGATGAGAAAAGGCAGCCTTGTGAGTGGATTGATTTGGATCAGCTTAAGGGTATCAATCTAGTTCCAGCCTTTTTGAAAACAGCCCTGCCAGATTGGGACGGCCAACTAAGACACATCCATCTTGAGGAATAGGAGAGAAAATAATGGTTAAGCTTATTGCCCATGTACTTGTTCATAGTGGTGATGATTATTTGCTCATTCAGCGTTCGGAAATTAAAAGAGGACAACCCAATGTTTATCCAACTTACTGGGATATTCCTGGTGGCGGGGTTGAAAAGGGTGAAATTCCGCGAGATGGAGCTCTTAGAGAATGTATTGAAGAAGCGGGAGTTAGGCTAGATAGCAGTTTGCTCAAACTTCTTCACGAAGATAGTCAACTGGATACCTCTAAGGATACTGTCTTTACTCGCTTAGTTTATAAAGCAGAGTGGGTTGGGGAGAAGCCAATTATCAGATTAGATCCTGAAGAGCATACGCACTTTAAATGGGTTACTATGGCTCAAGCTCTAGAGGAGGAGAAGTTAGTTCCTTATTTACGAGAAATTTTTGAAAGGTTAAGAAATGACATATAATTTTACTGAAGAATACGATATTATTGTAATCGGTGCGGGACACGCTGGGGTCGAGGCTTCCTTAGCTGCTAGCCGTATGGGCTGTAAGGTCTTGCTTGCGACTATCAACATTGAAATGCTGGCTTTCATGCCTTGTAACCCTTCGATCGGTGGTTCTGCCAAGGGGATTGTCGTGCGTGAAGTTGATGCCCTAGGTGGCGAGATGGCCAAAACCATTGACAAGACTTACATCCAGATGAAGATGCTCAACACAGGTAAGGGGCCAGCTGTCCGTGCCCTTCGTGCGCAAGCTGACAAAGAGCTTTACTCTAAGGAAATGCGCAAGACAGTTGAAAATCAAGAAAATCTGACCCTTCGTCAAACCATGATTGATAAGATTTTGGTGGAAGATGGCAAGGTTGTCGGTGTGCGTACAGCAACCCATCAAGAGTATGCTGCTAAGGCTGTTATCGTGACCACAGGGACTGCCCTCCGTGGGGAAATTATCATCGGAGACCTCAAGTACTCATCAGGTCCTAACCACAGCTTGGCTTCTATTAACCTTGCTGACAATCTCAAGGAATTGGGCCTCGAAATTGGTCGTTTCAAGACAGGAACCCCTCCACGTGTCAAGGCTTCTTCTATCAACTACGATGTGACCGAGATTCAGCCAGGGGACGAAGCACCTAATCACTTCTCATATACCTCACGTGATGAGGATTATGTCAAGGACCAAGTACCGTGCTGGTTGACCTATACCAATGGTACCAGCCATGAGATTATCCAAAACAACCTCCACCGTGCGCCTATGTTTACAGGTGTGGTTAAGGGAGTGGGACCTCGTTACTGTCCGTCGATTGAAGACAAGATTGTGCGCTTTGCGGACAAGGAACGCCACCAACTCTTCCTAGAGCCAGAAGGGCGCAATACTGAGGAAGTCTATGTTCAAGGACTTTCAACCAGTCTGCCTGAGGATGTCCAGCGTGACTTGGTTCATTCCATCAAAGGTTTGGAAAATGCAGAGATGATGCGGACAGGTTATGCCATTGAGTATGATATGGTCTTGCCTCATCAGTTGCGTGCGACTCTGGAAACCAAGAAAATCTCCGGACTTTTCACTGCTGGTCAGACAAATGGAACATCAGGTTATGAAGAAGCTGCTGGCCAAGGGATTATCGCGGGTATCAATGCGGCTTTGAAAGTCCAAGGCAAGCCTGAATTGATTTTGAAGCGCAGTGACGGTTATATCGGGGTCATGATTGATGACTTGGTGACCAAGGGAACCATTGAACCCTACCGTCTATTGACCAGTCGTGCTGAATACCGTCTCATTCTCCGTCATGACAATGCCGATATGCGTTTGACAGAGATGGGCCGTGAGATTGGTCTTGTGGATGATGAACGCTGGGCTCGCTTTGAAATCAAGAAAAATCAATTTGAAAATGAGATGAAACGCCTAGACAGCATCAAACTCAAGCCAGTCAAGGAAACCAATGCCAAGGTTGAGGAGATGGGCTTTAAACCGTTGACAGATGCAGTGACAGCCAAGGAATTCCTTCGCCGTCCAGAAGTTTCTTACCAAGATGTGGTAGCCTTCATCGGACCAGCTGCTGAGGACTTGGATGACAAGATTATCGAATTGATTGAAACAGAAATCAAGTACGAAGGCTATATTTCCAAAGCTATGGACCAGGTTGCCAAGATGAAACGCATGGAAGAAAAACGTATTCCAGCCAATATCGACTGGGATGACATTGATTCTATCGCGACAGAAGCTCGTCAGAAGTTCAAACTCATCAATCCAGAAACCATCGGCCAAGCCAGCCGTATTTCGGGAGTAAACCCAGCAGATATTTCTATTTTGATGGTGTATTTGGAAGGTAAAAATCGTAGTATTTCTAAAACTCTTCAAAAATCAAAATAATACGTCGTCGGCTTCGGCTCACCTAACTCAAGTTATGCTTTCGCCTAGCCTTCTAGTCTGATTTCGATTTTTATTGAGTTTTAATCTCAAAAGAAAGCATAGAGAAAAACAGCTCCGAAAAATCGGGGCTGTTTTCTTGCTTTATTCTTCGTCTGGTGTGAGGATCATCGGGATGATGATCGGTTCACGTTCTGTATTTTCATAGAGGAAGGGGCGAATAGCGTTGACAATGGCACCATTGACAGATTGAACGCTAGCATCCTTATTTTTCAGTGCGATACGAATGGCATTGAAGAGGATACGCTGGCTTTGGCGAATCAAGTCGCCAGACTCTCTCATGTAGACAAAGCCTCGGCTGAGGATGTCTGGACCAGACAGAATCATCTGCGATTTGAAGTCAACAGTTGCGACTGCCAGAACGACACCGTCTTCAGATAGATCACGACGATCTTTGAGGACAGCAGCACCTATTTCACCGATACGATTTCCATCGACATAGATATCTTGGGCGTTGAAATGACCTGCGATACGAGCTGAGTCAGCAGTAAGGGCAAGCACATCACCATTGCTCATGATAAAGATATTGTCCTTCTCAACACCAGTATCCACTGCTAGTCCAGCGTGGACTTTTTGCATGCGGTATTCACCGTGAACAGGCATGAAGTATTTTGGCTTAATCAAGCGGAGCATAAGTTTTTGCTCTTGCTGGCCACCGTGTCCAGATGTATGGATATTGTTAACCTTACCGTGGATAACTTCGACACCAGCTTCTGAAATGATGTTAATCAGCTTGTTGACGCTAGTAGTATTTCCAGGGATTGGACTTGAAGAGAAGATAACGGTATCACCTGGTTGGAGTTGTACCTGACGGTGGGTTCCGTTGGCGATACGAGAGAGGGCTGCCATCGGCTCACCTTGACTACCTGTACAGAGGATAAGAATCTCGCCTGCAGGGTAGTCTTTGATTTCATTTGGCTCGATAAAGGTTCCCTTAGGAGCTTTGATGTAGCCAAGATCGATTCCGTTGACAATGGCCTTTTCCATCGAACGACCAAAGACAGCGATCTTGCGCCCAGTCTTAACAGCAGCTTCTGTTGCTTGCTGGAGACGGAAGATATTTGAGGCAAAGGATGCAAAGATGATACGTCCTTCAATGCCTTGGATAATCTTCATGATGGACTGGCCAACGACTTTTTCAGAGTTGGTAAAGGTTGGTACTTCCGCATTTGTTGAGTCAGATAGAAGACAGAGAACACCTTCTTCGCCCAGCGCAGCCATACGGTGCAAATCTGCTGGTTCACCAACTGGTGTTAAGTCAAACTTGAAGTCACCCGTACAGACAATTTTCCCTTGAGGAGTATGAATGACAATTCCCAAAGGCTCTGGAATAGAGTGTGTAGTTCTAAAGAAAGTTGCCTTGAGATTTTTAAAGGTCAACTCAGTGTTGTGGTTGATTTCGTAAAGTTTGGCGTTGCGCAAGAGACCGTGTTCTTCGAGTTTCCCACGGATCAAAGCCAAGGCAAGCGGTCCAGCGTAGATAGGGACATTTGCTTGCTTGAGCAGGAATGGAATCCCACCGATGTGGTCCTCGTGTCCGTGTGTGATTAAGACAGCCTTGACGCGGTCGATATTGTCCACGATGTATGAGTAGTCAGGAATGACATAGTCGATACCCAGCAAGTCATCTTCTGGGAATTTAATCCCAGCATCGACGATAACAATCTCGTCTTGGTATTCAATCCCGTAAGTGTTTTTCCCGATTTCTCCCAGACCACCGATGGCAAAAACGCCGACTTCTTCAGGTTTAAGAGTGTAGGCCATATTAGAACTCCGTAATTTCGAAGGCGCCAGTTTCTTTTTCGTAATCTAGCAATTTGTCAGACAAGAGTTCGATATACTCGATATTGTACTCTGGGCGATTTTCTTCGACAAGTTGGCGAGCAGCGATACGGCCCTCAAGTTCTGAGTTAGCATCGATGTCTAGGTATAGTGCGCGTGTTGTTTCACGGCGTGGGCTACGTTCTTTTGTTTCTTGATAAAAAACTTTGTAAATCATATAGTTCCTTTCTATTTACAGGTCAGCTTATTCCAAACTTTTAGCAGAGAATTGCTTGATTTCATTCCATTTTTGTCTAGATTGACCTTGATTCGTTACAATTATTTCAATTATACCACAAAATGAAAAATTAGTAAAAGACGGAAACGAGAAAGTCATAGGGTTACTCGTTGGTAAGCGTTTGCAAAAATAAAGAAAATATGTTATTTTGATAATGGAAGTGGAATTTATCATTTGTCACAATTCCCTATAGTTTTTAAGTCAAGGAGGTTGCCCTATGTATAATTTATTTGCTTTTGCTATCGGAGCTCGCTTAGTAGCTTTTATTGTTTTTGTTGCTTGCGTTTATGGAGGGAATCTTCTATTTGCCAAACTGGAACAACGACAAACCAAGTTCTTGTGGAAAATTACCTTTGTGACTCTCTACTCGCTTTTTCTCCTCCTCGTAACCTATGTAGTTTGGTTTATATTTTACTTTGGATTAAATGCTTAGATGCCCTGCTCTGATGGGGTATTTTTGTTTGGGGGCAAAGAAAATTCCACCCCATCTATCAAGATGAGGTGGTCTTTGCATTTTTCTAAAATGACATGACAATGGAATTTTCAGAGCTTATTAGCTTTATATTAATGATTCTTCTGCTCAAAAATAGAGTTGAAGACTAAAAACAAAACAATACAAACAGATAAATCGATTGGTAAAGGGATAGTAGTAATGTTTAAATCATTGAGAATGCTGAGCAAACTATAAGAGATAAAGATAATAAAATTTATCCTTCTAAAAATGTGTTTTTTATCTAGCATGACTTACCAAACTTTTTACGAAGGTCTTTTCCAATGGTATAACCTGCCATAAATAAAGCGATACCAACACCTACACCAAAACCACCCTTTATTTCTTGCAATTCCTTATTAGAAATTTCACAATAGTTGTTCAAATCTTTCATCATATTAATCTCCTCCTAAAAAATAACCAGCTGCCAAACCAGAACCTATAAGTGCTGTTCCACCTGCAATAGCTTTCCAAGATACTGCTACTCCAAAGATAACCAAGGGAGCGAGACCGCCATCAATATCTGATAATTCATTTTCAGATAAGGATAAAAATTGATTGTCAAGAACGTCAAAATTTGTCATTGAACTTTCCTCCTTTTTTCTTGTTCACTTTTATATTCGGAAAAGAAAAGGAAAAGTGAGCATTTTTTAAATTATTTTTTAGCTAAGTATAGGCATTTTTGTTTGGGGATAAAGAAAATTCCCATGTGCCAGCTTTTGTAGTATAATAGTAAGCAGACAAAAAGATAGGAATGTGTTATGAAAGTATTAGCTTTTGATACGTCCAGCAAGGCTCTTTCTCTCGCCATTTTAGAGGACAAGCAGGTTCTTGCCGAGACGACGATTAATATTAAGAAAAATCACAGTATTACCCTTATGCCTGCCATCGATTTTTTGATGGAAAGTTTAGATTGGACACCCAAGGACTTGGACCGAATCGTGGTGGCGGAAGGGCCAGGTAGCTACACAGGTTTGCGAATTGCGGTAGCCACTGCCAAGACTTTGGCTCATACCCTGAACATTGAGTTAGTTGGTATGTCGAGTCTCTTGGCTCTGGTGCCCTACCAACAAGAAGGCTTGTTCGTCCCTTTGATGGATGCGCGTCGCAACAATGTTTATGCAGGATTTTATGAGAATGCCAAACCTGTCATGCCAGAAGCACACCTGCCCTTTGAGCGAGTGATTGAGCTAATCAAGGGTGCTAGTCAAGTAACCTTTGTCGGAGAAGTTGGCACCTTTGTGGAGCAGATTCAAGAACACTTGCCAAGGACTAATTATAAAGAAACCTTGCCTAATGCAGCCAATCTTGCTCTTTTGGCTTGGGACAAGGAAGCAGACTCCTTGCATGATTTTGTGCCGAACTACCTCAAACGTGTTGAGGCTGAGGAAAACTGGCTCAAGAACCATACGGAGTCTGGAGAATCTTACATAAAACGCTTATGATAGAAATCAAACGGATCCAACAGCAGCCTGACTTGGCTCAAGCCATCTACGCTGTGATGGCAGCTGTTTACCCAGTCAGTCCTTGGACGCTGGAGCAAATCCAAGCAGACCTGTCCCAAGACCAGACTTGGTATGTTCTGGCTTATGATGGGGCCGAAGTGATTGGATTTCTAGCTGTTCAGGAGAATCTTTTTGAAGTAGAAGTCCTGCAAATAGCTGTCAAAGAAGCCTATCGAGGCCAGGGGATAGCCTCTGCTTTATTTTCTCAATTGCCAACAGACAAGGAGATTTTCCTCGAAGTCAGAAAGTCAAATCACCGAGCGCAAGCATTTTACAAGAAAGAAAAGATGGCGGTCATCGCTGAGAGAAAGGCCTACTACCATGATCCAGTCGAGGACGCCATCATCATGAAGAGAGAAATAGATGAAGGATAGATATATTTTAGCATTTGAGACATCCTGTGATGAGACCAGTGTTGCCGTCTTGAAAAACGACGATGAGCTCTTGTCCAATGTCATTGCTAGTCAAATTGAGAGTCACAAACGTTTTGGGGGCGTAGTGCCGGAAGTAGCCAGTCGTCACCATGTCGAGGTCATTACAGCCTGTATCGAGGAGGCTCTGGCAGAAGCAGGGATTACCGAAGACGATGTTACAGCTGTTGCAGTTACCTATGGACCAGGCTTGGTCGGAGCCTTGCTAGTTGGTTTGTCAGCTGCTAAGGCCTTTGCTTGGGCACATGGACTTCCACTAATTCCCGTTAACCACATGGCTGGCCACCTCATGGCCGCTCAGAGTGTGGAGCCTTTGGAGTTTCCCTTGCTAGCCCTCTTGGTCAGCGGTGGACACACAGAGTTGGTTTATGTTTCTGAGGCTGGTGACTACAAGATTGTTGGGGAAACGCGAGATGACGCGGTTGGTGAGGCCTATGATAAGGTTGGCCGTGTCATGGGCTTGACCTATCCTGCTGGTCGTGAGATTGACGAGCTAGCTCATCAGGGACAGGATATTTATGATTTTCCTCGTGCCATGATTAAGGAAGATAATCTGGAGTTTTCATTCTCAGGTTTGAAATCGGCTTTTATCAATCTTCACCACAATGCCGAGCAAAAGGGAGAAAGCTTGTCCACAGAGGATTTGTGTGCTTCCTTCCAAGCAGCTGTCTTGGATATTCTTATGGCAAAAACTAAGAAGGCTTTGGAGAAATACCCTGTTAAAACCCTTGTCGTGGCAGGTGGCGTGGCAGCCAATAAAGGCCTCAGAGAACGCCTAGCGGCCGAAATCACTGACGTCAAGGTCATCATTCCACCTCTGCGCCTCTGCGGAGACAATGCAGGAATGATTGCCTATGCCAGCGTCAGCGAGTGGAACAAAGAAAACTTTGCAAACTTGGATCTCAATGCCAAACCAAGTCTCGCTTTTGATACCATGGAATAAAGAGTCAGCTTAAGGCTGACTTTTTTACTTGCCGAAATGTCAGAATATTTTGACAAATAAATGTAAATAATGATATAATATATAAAGAATAGGAGGTGGTCAGATGATTGGGAGAATGGAATTGGGGGAATTTTACAAGGAATTACGTTTGGCTAGAAAGCTCAAGCAGTCAGATGTGGCTTGTGCTGGACTAACAGCTTCTCAGCTATCCAAGTTCGAACTAGGGCAGTCTATGCTGTCTGCAGATAAGTTGATTCTAGCTATCCAAGGTATAAATGTGACCTTTGATGAGTTTGGGCACAAGCTCAACAACTATCAAGAATCTCCACATATGCGAATTGGTAGAAAGGTTGTGGATCGCTTTGCCCACCAAGATATAGCTGGTTTAGAGCAACTGTTGGAGGAAGTCGAGCAAGAACAGATGGCAGAGACCTATCGTCGTTTGAATGCCATTGTAATTAAAAACGCACTCCATTCCTTAAATAAGAACTATCCATTAGTAAAAGAAGATAGCGAGTTTTTGACTATCTATCTCTATGCTATTGAGTCTTGGACCTGGTTTGAACTCTATCTCTTTTGCAATACCATGCCCTTCTTGAGCAATCAAGATTTGATATTTTTATCGACCGCTTTAATTGAGAAATCTAGGGAATTTAAAGAGTTGGTACATAATCGATTGTATATGAAAAGTGGATTTCTGAATATTATATCAGAACTCATGGAGCGTAAACTTTTCTCTTATATCCCAATTTTTGAAGCTGAGCTAGAGAGCATGCTTCGTCCATACGATGTTTTTGAAAAAGTATTGTGGCAGTTTTTAAAGAAAATGAAGATTTTCCTTCAAACCAAAGGAAGCAATCAAAAAGAGATTGAAAGATTTATCCAATCTCTGCAAGTATTAGAAAATCCACAATTGCTAGCCCTCTTCGAATTGCGTTTGAAGCAATACAAAGAACTTATTGAGTAGTCAACAATTGCAAATCTGAAATTTCTATAAGAAAAAATATCAAATATGCGATTTTCTAAAATAAGCTAATTTTCGTGTTATACTATCCTTGTAAAACATTTGAAGCAAATCCTAGGTCGCAGAAGTGGTTTACAAGAAGAAAACGATTGAAGGAGTATAAAAGATGTTAAATTTACAATTTGCAGAAACGATGGAATTGACAGAAGCTGAGTTGGAGAAGATTTACGGTGGAGATCTTGTGTATGTTGGCAATATCCCAAGCGGTGCATGGGGAGGGTTCGGGACACCTTGGTCAATCACTAATTTCTGGGAGAAAAATTTTAACCATGATTCTTCCACTGTTAATCGTCGTCGTTGATATTTAAAGCCCTTGCTTTTGTTTGGGTTAGGGCTTTTTTTATTTTATAGTATAGGAGAAAATAGAATGAAAAAGATAATCTCACGCTACTACTTTATTATAGCTATTCTACTAGTTGTTGCTGACCAGTTCTTCATTCGTTTGCTTTTACATAGCGATCTTGCTGCTGGTTTATCCGACTTTGCCTATTATTTGTCGGATATGCTGTTAAATTTTCTTGTGGTTCTGCTTGCTTTTATTGTTATGGTTTGGTCAGGGAAATGGCAGAAAATTAACAGTAGAAAATTTAAAGGTTCCTATCTTTTCTATTCCTTCCTAGCTCTTCTTGCTTTTGTTGTTTGGAATTTCGTCACCTTTTTTCTTTTTCCGCCTACCAAAAATGCAATTTCTTATCAACTGGATGTTCCTACTTTTACAGGAGCTACAGCATTTTTGATGTATTTTTTCTATCCTGTGATTGCAGGTCCCATTTTTGAAGAGATGATTTATCGTGGATTAGTGATGACAGCTCTGGAAAAAGGAAAGAAGTGGGGACTAGATGTGCTTGGCTCAGCTATATTATTTGGAATCTTACACATTAGTGGCCATGGTTGGGTCTTAACAGACTTTTTTGTATATATGGGTGGTGGTCTCATATTTGCAGTCTTGTTTAGAGTGACAAAGTCTATTTATTGGCCTATTGGGCTGCATATAGTCTACAATGGCATTGGTCAGATTTTGATGTTACTGTAATTTTGGTTGTTAGTAGTATCGCAGTCTATCCTTGGGGAAAGCTTCCCATTTGAATTTAAAAAGGAGTTGTGATGAAAGTATTTCTTCAAAATAGAAATTTTAGGCAATTAACCATCAACCAGTGGATTTCAACGGTTGGGGATACGATTTTTTATCTGGCTTTTTTGAATTATGTGGCAGATGCGTCTTTTGCCCCTTTGGCGATTTTACTTATCACGATTTCAGAAACCCTTCCTCAAGTTCTGCAAATCTTTCTGGGAGTTTTGGCGGATTTTCAACATCATCGTGTCCTAAAATATACAATGATTAGTTTTGCAAAATTTTTGCTTTACTCTATCGTTTCTTTATCACTTTCAGGGCAGTCCTTTTCCTTGTTATTAGTAGCATTTATTTGTCTGATTAACCTCTTATCTGACACATTGAGTTATTTTTCAGGCGCCATGCTCACTCCGATTTTCATTAGAATTATTGGGCAAGACCATCTGGCAGAAGCTATTGGATTTAAACAGTCAACTGTTAGTTTAGTGAAAACAATCAGTAATATTCTAGGAGGAGTCTTACTAGGTATTCTATCTATCCAGTCTATTTCCTTACTGAATGCTCTGACCTTTTTAATCGCATTTTTAGGTATTCTTTTCATAAAAACAGACCTCTTGAAAGTAGAAAAAACGATTAGCTATCAAGAAGGACTCTCTGTAAAATCCTTTTGCCAGCATCTGCTCCAATCATCAAAATTGATATGGAATATGAATAAGGTGCTCTTGGTTTTGTTTATTATCTCTATTAGTCAAGCAGTGATAAATGTTACAGTTCCTGTTTCTACTCTGTTTTTGAGGAATCAGCCCTTTTTGAATTTACAAACAGGTCAATCTCTTGCCTTGTTATCCACCCTTGAATTGTCAGCCCTTATTGTCGGAAGCCTTGTGAGTGGCTATCTGAAGAATACAATCTCCATAAAACTAGCCCTATATGCCTCGCTTATTATCCAATTACTCCTTTTAGTTGGCTTTGTGGCAGTTCGTTTTGACTGGATTCTTATCTTTAGTGCCTTGGATGCCTTTTTCGCAGGTATCCTCTCTCCTCGATTACAGGAACTCATTTTTAAACAAATACCTGAGGAGTCAATGGGAGCAGTTCAATCCTCTATCGGTGCCATTACAGTTGTTTTACCTAGCTTATTTACAATAGCTTTGGTAACCATTGCTACTAGCTTTGGAACTCTGGCAGTTAGCTTTGTTTTATTGCTATTTCTTCTAGCTGCCTTTATCATACTCTTGAATATCCGTGAAAACATTTAGCGAAGAATGTGTATATTATATGTTTGAGACTGGATTCCAGTCTGTTTATGATGGCTACAATCAGCAGACTGTTAAATTTTTGAGAAAGTTGCTTGACATTTCAGACCAATCGGTTTATAATCAAAAAATGTAGAGATAAATACATGAGAAAAGAAGAAAAAACAAGACTACGAAGAGAGAAAATCATTACCGCTGCTTTGTTTGAATTTGCTACAAAAGGCTATCAAGGTTTTGTCATCAATGAACTTTGTAAAGTGGATGGTATTTCCAAAGGAGTTTTGTATCATAATTTTTCAGGGAAATCAGACCTCTATCTAACTTGTTTTTAGGAGAGTTTTGAGAAAGCTTTGGCAGTGTTTCTGGGGGTGGAAGGTCAAGTGCCCTCCTTAGCTGATTATATGGAAAGACGTCACCAATTTTATCAGCAATACCCAGAACATAGCCACATTTTCTTTGAGGCAATGATTGCGACACCAGAAGAATTGGAAGCAGACATTGCACCACAGAAAGCTATCTTTTTGGACTTGAATGAACAAGTTTGTCAAAAACTTATATCAGAATCCAAAAGCTATCTTTTTGGACTTGAATGAACAAGTTTGTCAAAAACTTATATCAGAATCCAAACTGAAAGAGCATATTGATGAGAAACGAGCTATGGACTATCTGCGATTGATTCAGGATGTGTTTCGTTCCTATTATTTAACTGTTTCGTCAGATAGCAGTTTGCCTGACTTGGTTTCAGGATATGAACATCAATTATCACAGGTTTTGGATATGATGATTTATGGAATACTAGAGGAAGATTCCTCTAAAAAAGGAGAAAAATAATGTCGAAAATTTGGAAATGGTTGTTACTAATTGCGGGTATTTTTGCAGTTTTTGTAGGTTTTAATATGTTTGCACATCCTCTTATTAGCTTGGCTTCCATGACTTTCTGGTTTGCACTTGTATTTGCAGTTCAAGGGATTTCTGAGATTGTACAATACTTCAAATCAGAAGAAAAGCATGGCTGGAATTTATTTGGAGGAATTGTTACCCTCATCCTCGCTCTTACCTTGTTCTCAGGTAGCTTTATTGAAATGGTAACATTTGTACCATTTATCATTTCTTTATGGGCCTTGACAAATGGTATTACAAAAACTATCGTTGGTTTCAAGGTTCGTAAGACGGATAAATCGGTAGGTACCCCTCTAGTTTGGATGGGGATTTTAGGAATCGTAGCAGGTTTAATCATGATGGGACACCCATTGATGACCGGTCTCTATATTAGTTACACCATTGCCTTTGTCTTTATTTATCAAGGTATTGTGGCAATTGTTCAATTCTTCAAGATTAAATAAGAATAAAATGGAGTCTGTCTGATTACAATCAGCAGACTTTTTTCTCTTTCCTGAATGTGTTATAATAGTCCATGCTATGGCTGGAGCCTTTTCAGCCTACTTATACTCTTCGAAAATCTCTTCAAACTGCGTCAGCTTCTATCTGCAACCTCAAAACAATGTTTTGAGCAACCTGTGGCCAGCTTTCTAGTTTGCTCTTTGATTTTCATTGAGTATTATTAAGACAATATGAGGAGAAAGATGAAAGAAAAAGGATTTTGGGAGGGGGCGCAGGCGGCCATGCCAACGGCCCTTGGTTATGTCAGTATTGGCTTGGCCTGTGGGATTATTGGTGCGCCCTATGTGACACCTGTTGAGATGGGCTTGATGAGCCTCTTTGTTTATGCTGGGAGTGCCCAGTTTGCCATGTTGGCACTGATTGCGGTTCAAGCACCTGTGGCAGCTATTGCTATGACGGTCTTTTTGATTAATTTGCGTCTCTTTTTGTTGAGTTTGCATGCGTCAACCTATTTCCGTCATACCAGTCTCTGGCAAAATATCGGTATGTCTAGTCTCTTGACGGATGAGACTTATGGCGTTTTGATGGGCGAGTTAGCCCATACAGACAAGGTCAATCCGATGTGGATGCACGGAAACAATCTCAACAGCTATGTGGCTTGGTTTGTGGGAACAGTTGTCGGAACGGCTCTGGGTGGTCTGCTGCCAAATCCAGAAATCTTTGGCTTGGATTTTGCCCTGGTTGGGATGTTCATTGGAATTTTTGCTTCGCAATTCCAGATTATGCAAAGACGGATTCCTGTCCGCAATCTGCTCATTATCCTAGCAGTTGTTGCGGTGTCCTTCTTTTTACTCTTAACAGTGGTGTCTCAGTCGCTAGCTGTTCTGTTTGCGACCTTGCTAGGTTGTACAATGGGGGTGGTTTTAGATGGTCAGTAAGTATCTTTTATTAGCAGTTATTTTCTCTGGCTTGGTGACTTGGATTCCCCGTATGATTCCCTTCATCTTGGTCAAGTATAAGGGCTTGCCTGCAATCGTTGAGCGTTTTTTGAAATTCTTGCCTGTTTCTATTATCTTTGCCTTGATTCTTTCAAGCGTAGTGACAGGCAAGGTTGGGAGTCTTCCTCAAATCAAATGGCTGGACTTCTTAGCAGTCTTTCCAACGGCTTGGGTAGCCTTTCGCTACCGCAATCTAGTTGGAACAGTTCTCTTTGGAGTGGTCTTAACTGCAGTCTTGCGTTTGGTCTTTTAATACTCTTCGAAAATCAAATTCAAACCACGTCAGCGTCGCCTTACCGTACTCAAGTACAGCTTGTGGCTAGCTTCCTAGTTTGCTCTTTGATTTTCATTGAGTATAAATTAGCCATAAAGAAAACCTATCACAGAGATAGATATCATATAATGGCGGAAATGCTCTTTTTCTGTTAAGATTATAAGGTATTCTATTTTGGAGGAAATGACATGAAAAAAATCGTTAAATACTCATCTCTTGCTGCCTTAGGCCTTGTTGCTGCAGGTGTTTTAGCAGCTTGTTCAGGTGGTGCTAAGAAAGAAGGAGAAGCAGCTAGCAAGAAAGAAATTATCGTTGCAACCAATGGCTCACCAAAACCATTTATCTATGAAGAAAATGGTGAATTGACTGGTTACGAGATTGAAGTCGTTCGCGCTATCTTTAAAGATTCTGACAAATATGATGTCAAGTTTGAAAAGACAGAATGGTCAGGTGTCTTTGCTGGTCTTGACGCTGACCGTTACAATATGGCTGTCAACAATCTTAGCTACACTAAAGAACGTGCGGAGAAATACCTATATGCCGCACCAATTGCCCAAAACCCTAATGTCCTTGTAGTGAAGAAAGATGACTCTAGTATCAAGTCTCTCGCTGATATCGGTGGAAAATCGACAGAGATTGTTCAAGCTACTACATCAGCTAAACAGTTGGAAGAATATAACAAACAACACGCAGATAACCCAACTATCCTGAACTATACTAAGGCAGATTTCCAACAAATTATGGGACGTTTGAGTGATGGACAATTTGACTATAAAATTTTTGATAAAATCGGTGTTGAAACAGTCATCAAGAACCAAGGTTTGGACAACTTGAAAGTTATCGAACTTCCAAGCGACCAACAACCTTACGTTTACCCACTTCTTGCCAAAGGTCAAGATGAGTTGAAAACATTTGTAGACAAACGTATCCAAGAACTCTACAAAGATGGAACTCTTGAAAAGTTGTCTAAACAATTCTTTGGAGACACTTACCTACCAGCAGAAGCTGATATTAAATAATTTTTTGAAATCATCCATTCTGAATCAGGTGGGTGATTTCTCAATTTTTAAGTATATAGTTTTAAACTATATATCTGATTATCTAATAACAATTTGTGAAATCAAACAAATTGTGAGATACTAGTACGGTATTATTTTTAAGGAGAAAGAATCATGAAAATTAAAAAATGGCTTGGTGTAGCAGCCCTTGCTACAGTCGCAGGTTTGGCTCTTGCAGCTTGCGGAAACTCAGAAAAGAAAGCAGACAATGCAACAACTATCAAAATCGCAACTGTTAACCGTAGCGGTTCTGAAGAAGCTCGTTGGGATAAAGTTCAAGAATTAGTTAAAAAAGACGGTATTACTTTGGAATTTACAGAGTTCACAGACTACTCACAACCAAACAAGGCAACTGCTGATGGCGAAGTAGATTTGAACGCTTTCCAACACTATAACTTCTTGAACAACTGGAACAAAGAAAACGGAAAAGACCTTGTAGCGATTGCAGATACTTACATCTCTCCAATCCGTCTTTACTCAGGTTTGAATGGAAGTGACAACAAGTACACTAAAGTAGAAGACATCCCAGCAAACGGAGAAATCGCTGTACCAAACGACGCTACAAACGAAAGTCGTGCACTTTACTTGCTTCAATCAGCTGGCTTGATTAAATTGGATGTTTCTGGAACTGCTCTTGCAACAGTTGCCAACATCAAAGAAAATCCAAAGAACTTGAAAATCACTGAATTGGACGCTAGCCAAACAGCTCGTTCATTGTCATCAGTTGACGCTGCCGTTGTAAACAATACCTTCGTTACAGAAGCAAAATTGGACTACAAGAAAGCACTTTTCAAAGAACAAGCTGATGAAAACTCAAAACAATGGTACAACATCATCGTTGCGAAAAAAGATTGGGAAACATCACCTAAGGCTGATGCTATCAAGAAAGTGATCGCAGCTTACCACACAGATGACGTGAAAAAAGTTATCGAAGAAACATCAGACGGTTTGGATCAACCAGTTTGGTAATAAGAAACAGGGAGGTGGGAGAGAAAATTCCACCTCTTGCTTTTGTATAGAGCATGGATTGTAAAGAAGACTATAGGTTCATAGAAAGGTAGAGAGAATATGGTTTTTCCTAGCGAACAAGAACAGATTGAAAAATTTGAAAAGGATCATGTGGCCCAGCATTATTTTGAGGTTTTGCGTACCTTGATTTCTAAGAAGTCGGTCTTTGCCCAACAGGTGGGGCTCAAAGAAGTTGCTAACTATCTGGGTGAGATTTTCAAACGTGTTGGGGCTGAAGTGGAGATTGATGAGACTTATACGGCTCCCTTTGTCATGGCGCATTTCAAGAGTTCGCGTCCAGATGCTAAGACTCTGATTTTCTATAACCACTATGACACTGTGCCAGCGGATGGGGATCAGATCTGGACAGAGGATCCCTTTACTCTTTCAGTGCGCAATGGCTTCATGTATGGGCGTGGGGTTGATGACGACAAGGGTCATATCACAGCTCGTTTGAGTGCTTTGAGAAAATACATGCAGCACCATGATGATTTGCCTGTCAATATCAGTTTTATCATGGAGGGAGCGGAGGAATCGGCTTCAACAGACCTAGATAAGTATCTAGAAAAGCATGCGGATAAACTCCGTGGTGCAGATTTGTTGGTCTGGGAACAAGGGACCAAGAATGCCTTGGAGCAGTTAGAAATTTCTGGTGGAAATAAGGGGATTGTGACCTTTGATGCCAAGGTAAAAAGTGCGGATGTGGATATCCACTCTAGTTATGGAGGAGTTGTGGAATCAGCTCCTTGGTATCTCCTTCAAGCCCTACAGTCTCTTCGTGCCGCAGATGGCCGTATCTTGGTTGAAGGTTTGTACGAAGAAGTTCAAGAGCCAAATGAACGTGAATTGGCCTTAGTGGATACCTATGCCCAACGAAATCCAGGGGAAATCAGCCAGATTTATGGTTTGGAATTGCCTCTCTTACAAGAGGACCGCGCAGCCTTTCTAAAACGTTTCTTTTTTGAACCTGCTCTCAATATCGAAGGGATTCAGTCAGGTTATCAAGGACAAGGGGTTAAAACGATTTTGCCAGCAGAAGCCAGTGCTAAGCTAGAGGTTCGTTTGGTTCCTGGTCTAGAACCGCATGATGTTCTGGAAAAAATTCGGAAACAGCTAGACAAAAATGGTTTTGATAAGGTAGAATTATACTATACCTTGGGAGAGATGAGTTATCGAAGCGATATGAGCGCGCCAGCCATTCTCAATGTGATTGAGTTGGCCAAGAAATTCTATCCACAGGGCGTTTCAGTCTTGCCAACTACAGCTGGAACAGGGCCTATGCATACGGTATTTGACGCCCTAGAGGTACCAATGGTGGCCTTCGGTCTAGGAAATGCTAATAGTCGAGACCACGGTGGGGATGAAAATGTGCGAATCGCCGATTATTACACCCATATTGAATTAGTAGAGGAGCTGATTAGAAGCTATGAGTAGAGATATTATCAAGTTAGATCAGATCGATGTGACTTTTCACCAAAAGAAGAGAACCATCACAGCGGTCAAGGATGTGACCATTCACATCCAAGAAGGGGATATCTACGGAATCGTTGGATATTCTGGAGCAGGGAAATCAACCCTTGTACGGGTGATTAATCTCTTGCAAAAACCATCTGCAGGGAAAATTACCATTGATGACGATGTGATTTTTGATGGCAAGGTGACCTTGACGGCCGAGCAGTTGCGTCGTAAACGTCAAGATATTGGAATGATTTTCCAGCATTTTAACCTGATGAGCCAAAAGACAGCAGAGGAGAATGTAGCCTTTGCCCTTAAACACTCTGGACTCAGCAAGGAAGAAAAGAAGGCTAAAGTAGCCAAGTTATTGGACTTGGTTGGCTTGGCAGACCGTGCTGAAAACTACCCTTCACAACTATCTGGAGGGCAAAAACAGCGTGTGGCCATTGCGCGTGCCTTGGCAAATGATCCAAAAATCTTGATTTCAGATGAGTCAACTTCTGCCCTTGATCCTAAGACAACCAAGCAGATTTTGGCCTTGTTGCAAGATTTGAACCAAAAATTAGGCTTGACGGTTGTCTTGATTACGCATGAAATGCAGATTGTCAAAGACATTGCCAATCGTGTGGCAGTCATGCAGGATGGGCATTTGATTGAAGAGGGCAGCGTCCTTGAAATCTTCTCAGATCCTAAACAGCCTTTGACTCAAGACTTTATCTCAACAGCCACAGGAATTGATGAAGCTATGGTCAAAATTGAGAAGCAAGAAATCGTACAACATTTGTCTGAAAACAGTCTTTTAGTGCAACTCAAGTATGCAGGTGCTTCAACAGACGAGCCACTTTTGAATGAATTGTACAAGCATTATCAAGTAACGGCTAATATCCTCTATGGAAATATTGAAATCCTCGATGGTACTCCTGTTGGAGAATTGGTTGTGGTCTTGTCAGGTGAAAAAGCAGCGTTGGCAGGTGCCCAAGAAGCCATTCGTCAAGCAGGCGTACAACTAAAAGTATTGAAGGGAGGACAGTAAGATGGAATCATTGATTCAAACCTATTTGCCAAATGTCTATAAAATGGGTTGGGCTGGTCAGGCAGGCTGGGGAACAGCCATCTATCTAACTCTTTATATGACAGTTCTTTCCTTCATCATCGGAGGTTTCTTGGGTCTAGTGGCGGGTCTTTTCCTTGTCTTGACAGCGCCGGGTGGTGTCTTGGAAAATAAGGTCGTCTTCTGGATTTTAGACAAGATTACCTCTATTTTCCGTGCGGTGCCATTTATCATTCTCTTGGCAGTCTTGTCACCCTTCTCACACCTAATCGTAGGGACAAGTATCGGGCCAAATGCGGCTATTGTACCCCTATCTTTTGCGGTCTTTGCCTTCTTTGCCCGTCAGGTGCAGGTTGTCTTGGCTGAGCTGGATGGCGGTGTCATTGAGGCGGCTCAAGCGAGCGGGGCGACATTCTGGGATATCGTAGGTGTTTATCTATCAGAAGGTCTTCCAGATTTGATTCGTGTGACGACTGTGGCCTTGATTTCACTTGTTGGTGAAACAGCCATGGCCGGTGCGGTTGGAGCTGGTGGTATCGGTAACGTAGCCATCGCTTATGGATTTAACCGCTACAATCATGATGTGACCATCTTGGCAACCATCATTATCATTTTGATTATCTTTGCAATCCAATTCTTGGGAGATTTCTTGACCAAGAAATTGAGTCATAAATAAAAAGAGCTGGGCAATTTATACATCATTCATAGGAGTTTGAGGTACAGTCAAGACTTAAAGTTCTCTATACTAGCTACTATCAGTCGTTACTTTTACGAGTTAGAGAGTTAAGAATTGTGGGGAGTCGATATGCAAAATCTGGGAGAAGTTTTTAAAGAATTGAGAAAGAGTCGGAATGTATCCCTACAGGAGGCGACAGGAGGAGAGTTTACTTATTCCATGCTGAGCAAATTTGAGCGTGGAGAAGCAGATTTATCCTCTATGAAATTGATTACTGCCGTAGATAACATCCACTCTGATTTGAATGAATTTATGTACTTGGTACGTGGTTTTTCTCAGAAAAAGGTCCTGGCTTTTCAAGAAAATCTCTGGGATCTATATGACAGAGAAGGGATTGATTCTCTCCAATCCTTGTATGAAGAGACGACTAAAAAGTACAGATCAAGTGCTAAAAAAAGCTATCTCTTACAAATGATTCGTATCAAAAGCCTTCTCGTGTTTTTTGATTCAGAAATAAGGGCAACGGATGAAGAACTGACTTTTCTCTATGACTATTTTTTTACTATTGATATCTGGGGAAATTATGAATTGGAATTATTTTCAACGATTTCTACTTTGTTCCCTCTGTCTCTCTATTTTAAATATTCTAGGGAGATGTTACAAAAGACAGATTTATTAGGCTCCTTACCTAGTAACAAAATTGCTATTGATACCATTTTGATTAATGGACTCTTTAAAGCAATAGAGGAAAAGGATAAATTAAAAGCAGACTATTTTATCTTTCAGATTGAAAAACGAGAATTGCCAGAATCTCAAGCCTATCTTAAAATTATTTATATGATTGCTAAAGGGTATTATGATACTATTTTTAAAGTAGAAAATAAGGGTCTTGAAAAAATCCAGAGAGGCATTACAATCTTACAAGATTTAGAATATATAGATGGTGCAAGATATTATGAAAACTATTTTGCAAATCAGCTCTCAAATGAAGATTTGTAATATATTCTCATTACATCGATTGACGAAAAATAAATAGGCTTGTAGGTGGATTGATAATTAGTAGTTTCTAGGCTCTAGAGTTTCTATTTTCAGAAAAAAATATATTACAAAAAAGTGGGGAGTCCCGCTTTTTTTGTTAGACTGGTTTCAATGAAATACTCTTTGAAATGTGAGAAAGGCCTGTTATGAAACTATTCTTAAGACATCATTTATTTAGGATACTTACCTTATCAAGATTTTTGAGCTCAAGTGGAGCTTATATTTATAATCTGGTATTTATCGTTTATGCTGCGAGTCTACCCTTTAAAAATATAGCTGTATTTATGGCGAATATGATTACGATTTTACCTTTCCTATTTACTTTTTATGTCGGGATTAAGGCGGATCATACTCGGAATAAAGCAGGGACAATTATCTGGGTTGGTTGTGTGCAAAGTCTGCTATTTCTTTTGATTGCTAGTGTGATTCATGACCAGAACTTCGTAACGTTTGCTTTTATCTGTATGGTTAATATCTGTTCGGATATTTTATCAGATTATACAGCAGGCCTGCGTATGCCGATTATCCAGCATAACATTTCGGAAGATAGGCTCTATGAAGCTTATTCCTTTACTCAGTTTGTTTCCTATTTATCAAATCTAGGAGGTCAAGCTTTAGGAGTGTGGTTACTCACAACCAGTCATCAAAATTTTTCTTTTGTTGCAATGGTGAATGCTGGTTTCTTTTTACTATCTTCTCTCATTTTATTCAAAAATAGAAGAGAATTGACGCATTTGTCTGTAAGTGTAGAGGATAAGTCGATTAGTTTACTTCAACAAGTTAAGGCAATCTATGTGGACATGGATGCTATCTTTAGACAGAGAGAAAGTAAATCTTTGTTTAAAATTATTCTTGTTATTTTGGTAATGAATACTTTGGGAGGAGCTGTTGGAGGTATTTATCACTTTTACTTATTAGACCATACTATCTATCATCTCAGCTATGCTCAAGCCCTATTTTTAATTGAATGTGTTAGCTTGGGAGGAGCTATTCTTGGTAGCTTAACTCCCCATGATTATTTTGGGAAATGGTCTTTTTCAAGCTTGTTATCGCTCAATGCAATTCTGTTTGTCTTGCTGGCTACTGCTAATATTTTAGATTTCTCTCCTCTAGTAGGTGTTGCCTGCTTAGCCTTTGTCATGTATTTGATGTCGAAATCAATGCCTAAATTAGATACTTTGTTACTGTCTAATTTGAGTGCGGATGTATTAGCTAGGAGTAATAATCTCTTGAGTATGATTTTTTCCCTAACATTACCCTTGGGAATGTCTGTATTTTCATTCTTAGCTTTACAAGATATCAGGCTTTGTTGGTGGGTGTTTTTAGTAGTGAGTGTGATAGGGTTGATTTTATCCCTAGAAAAAAGAAGTTTTTCAGGTAAAAAATTTTAACCGAGGAAGCCCAGACTTACTAGAAGGCCTTCCAGATTTGATTCGTGTGACGACTGTGATCTTTTTCCCTTGTTGGGGAAACAGCCATGGCGGGGGCAGTTGGAGCTGGTGGTATTGGTAACGTAGCCATCGCTTATGGAGCTATACTCTTCGAAAATTTCTTCAAACTACGTCAGCTTTGCCTTGCCGTAGGTATATGTAACTGACTTCGTCAGTCTTATCTCCAATCTCAAAACAGTGTTTTGAGCAACCTGCGGCTAGCTTCCTAGTTTGCTCTTTGATTTTCATTGAGTATTAACCGCTACAATCACGATGTGACGATTTTGGCAACCATTATTATCATTTTGATTATCTTTGCAATCCAATTCTTGGGAGATTTCTTGACCAAAAAATTGAGTCATAAATAAAAAGAGCCGCCTGGCTCTTTTTTAGTAATCAGATTTTCTGTGCAAACTTTTTACTTAAGGCTTGTCCAATCAAGGCACCCACTAGGGCTCCGATGACAATACTTGCGATAAATAGAAGGACAGTTCCAGGGTTTGGTGCGACCATGATACGGTCGATATATTCTTGCGATTTTCCTTTTGCTAGAAGGGTAGCCATATAGGCTTGAGGCGCAATCCACATAAGTAAGATTGGTCCTGTTGAGCTAAAGGAGAAAATAACGAAAGAAAGGAAATTTTTAGTTTGATCCTTGTATTTGCCTAAATGAGCTACTCCATCTGCTAGGAGACCACAGATAATTCCAGGAAGGAAGGCACCAGCACCGTGTTTAGATCCCAAGAAAAAGAGGGCCATGACAAGGCCGATAGTGGTAATGGCACCAAAGCGCGGAACTTTTGCGACTAGGATCATATAGACGCTACCGCCGACAAGGGCAGTAAAGGCAGGCGCATAAAACATGTTTCCAGTTTGGTCAAAGAGATTTCCCAAAAGGACACCAATCCCCATGGAGAGGAAGTAAAGAACTGCAAAGAGCAGTGTAGTTAAGATAGATTTCTTCATGAATTGTCTCCTGATAATTTTTTCACAATTCTCATTGTACCACGGTTTGGTGGGATTGTAAATGGATACTAGAAGTTTTTGAAAACGCTTGAAATATGATATAATGGTTTCATAGTTATTTTTAGGGGGATATTATGGGGAGATTTTTAGACTTTGTCTTTAATCGTTTCTTTTTAGGAATGATTGCGACAGCCTTCTTTTGGCTATTAACATTGGCGGGAGGGATTATTCTTGGTCTAGCGCCGGCTAGTGCCACCTTGATGAGCTTGTATGCAGAACATGGTTATAGCTTTCGGGAATACAGCTTGAAGGAGGCTTGGTCTCTTTACAAGCAAAATTTTGTCTCAAGCAACCTGATTTTCTATAGCTTTTTAGGAGTGGATTTGATTTTGGTTTATGGCTTGTATCTCTTGGTGCAATTGCCTCATCAGACTATCATTCATTTGATTGCGACCTTTTTGAATGTTCTAGTAGTTGCCCTGCTCTTTTTGGCCTATACAGTATCTTTGAAATTACAAGTTTATTTTGATTTGTCCTATCGAAATAGTCTCAAACTATCCTTGATTGGCATTTTTATGAGTCTAGCAGCTGTGGCCAAGGTTCTTCTTGGGACAGTGCTACTTGTGGCAATTGGCTACTATATGCCTGCCCTGCTTTTCTTTGTAGGAATTGGGATGTGGCATTTCTTTATCAGTGATATGTTGGAACCGGTCTATGAAAGTATCCATGAAAAATTGGCGACAAAATAGAATGAAGCAGTTTTGGCTACATACGCTTCTGAGAACCTACAGTTCAGTTATGATGATTATTATTGCGAGTTTTGCAATCTTACTCTCATACGCTGACTGGGATTCACGGGAAAAGGAAGCTCAAAGAGTAGCCCAGCGTGTAACCACTCGAACAGTCGATGAGGTGGAGTATTATTATCGCGAGTCAGCCCAGCTAGCGCAAGATTTAGTAGCCAATCAAGACCGTATACAAGGGGTTTATAAGTATTTTAGTCTATCAACATCTGAGTATTTTTATTGGCTGTTGGAGCATCAAGCGGCTTCGTCAACTTCTATTTCGCTGTATGAAAATATTGATGATCTTTATGTACAAAATGACTATATAACGGGTGTTGCAATCGTCTTGCAGGATTTTAAAGAAGTTTATGTTTCGAGCAGAAATGAGAGAGGTGGTCATTCGGTACTTGCGGAAGGCTTTAAACCAGAGGCCAATAGTTTTGGAGTTCCTATTTTAGATCCAGCGACGGATCAATCTATAGGGGTTGTTTATATTTCCTTGGATCCAGAAATCTTATACCATGCTGTAGACAATACCCGAGGTCATATCCCGATGGCTGTTACTGTGACATCGCCTTTTGATACGGAGATTTTTCATATTGGTGAGAGAGTCAATAGGGAGCATGAAAACTGGTTTGTTGGTGTGACATCTCATGGCTATCAGGTTCAGGTGGCAGTTCCCAAAAACTTTGTTTTACAAGGAACGGTGACCAGCTCTGCTTTGATTGTGGGCTTGAGCCTTCTCTTTATTGTTATTCTCTATCTGACTTTGAGGAAGACTTTTGCTAATTATCAAAAGCAGGTAGTGGACCTGGTGGATTCCATCCAAGCTATTGCCCAAGGAGAGGAAGGTCTTCGCATTGACACACTTGAAAAGGATCAGGAATTGCTCTTAATCGCAGAGACCACCAATGATATGTTGGATCGATTGGAAAAGAACATCCATGATATTTATCAGTTGGAGCTTAGTCAAAAAGATGCCAATATGCGAGCCTTACAGGCGCAAATCAATCCTCATTTTATGTATAATACGCTGGAATTCTTGCGCATGTATGCAGTTATGCAGAGTCAAGATGAGTTAGCAGATATCATTTATGAATTCAGTAGTCTCTTGCGTAACAATATTTCTGACGAAAGAGAAACTCTTCTCAAACAGGAATTAGAATTTTGCCGTAAATATAGCTACCTCTGCATGGTTCGCTATCCCAAGTCCATTGCCTATGGTTTCAAGATAGATCCAGAGTTAGAGAATATGAAGATTCCTAAGTTTACCTTACAACCTCTGGTTGAAAATTATTTCGCGCATGGTGTTGACCACAGACGGACAGATAATGTGATTAGCATAAAGGCGCTTAAACAGGATGGTTTTGTAGAAATTTTGGTGGTCGATAATGGCCGTGGAATGTCGGTTGAAAAACTGACAAGTATTCGAGAAAAATTAAGTCAGAGACATTTTGAACACCAAGCCAGTTACAGTGATCAAAAGCAGTCTATCGGGATTACCAATGTACATGAGCGTTTTGTGCTCTATTTTGGGGACCGTTATGCCATTACGATAGAGTCTGCGGAGCAAGCAGGTGTTCAGTATCGTATTACAATTCAAGATGAGTAGAAAGGGAGAAAATGTATAAAGTATTATTAGTAGATGATGAGTACATGGTGACAGAAGGTCTGAAACGTTTGATTCCCTTTGATAAGTGGGATATGGAGGTCGTCGCAACAGCCAATCATGCCGATGAAGCCCTAGAATATGTTCAGGAAAATCCCATCGATGTCATCATTTCAGATGTCAATATGCCCGACAAAACAGGGCTTGATATGATTCGGGAGATGAAAGAAATCTTACCAGATGCAGCCTATATCCTGCTTTCAGGTTATCAGGAGTTTGATTATGTAAAAAGAGCAATGAACCTTAGTGTGGTGGACTATTTGGTTAAGCCTGTTGATAAGGTAGAGTTGGGTAATCTGCTAGAGAAGATTGCAGGTCAGCTCGGCGAGAGAGGGAAGAAAAGTCAGACCCTTAGTCAAGATTTAGATGAGGCCGGATTTGTTAGTTATTTAGGGGATAAGGAGAATTGGTGGATAGGTCTATCCAAGGAAAAACAAGGTTCTTTCACCATTCCCTACTATGTCTTGGGTCAAGACTGGCAGATTTTTATTTCTGATCAACCCCTAGATGGTTTAGTCGTTACTCCCTTTGAAGCTCCTTATCAAGAACACTTTGAACGCTGGAAGCTGAATGCTGAGAAAGCCCTCTTTTACGGTTCTGTAAATCTAAAACAGTCTGAGAGTCTCTTTGCCTATTATGAACCGATTTATAGGGTTATCATTCAGGGGAATCTCAATCAAATCGTGGAAGAGTTGAACCTTTTGGAAAAGGTGGTTCTTGAGAATACACCGCGTGTTCCGATTACCAAACAACTTTTTACACAGTTTGTCATGGATGTTTTCCATTTATTTGAACATCTCAAAGCTGATGACCTGACAGATATCGTCAAAACGATTCATGCTATTCAGTCCTTCGATGAACTGGTTCCTTATATCAAGGAAACTCTGACCCGATTCTTTGGACAATATCGGATGAATGAAAATGTGGTCAGTGTGCTAGAAGTCATTGGACGTGATTATCAGAAGGAACTTTCTCTCAAGGATATCAGTAAGGATCTCTTTATCAATCCTGTCTATCTGGGGCAGTTGATTAAGCGTGAAACCAATTCGACCTTCGCAGAGTTACTAAACAAACAACGTATTAAGGCTGCCCAGCAACTCTTGCTTTCAACTAGTGACAGCATCGAAGATATTTGTTATGCTGTTGGTTACAGTAATGTTGGATATTTCTATAAAGTGTTCCGAAAATTGTGCGGAAAATCGCCAAAAGCCTACCGAAAACAGGTAGAAACTACACTATAATATTTGTATCCCTTTACAAAAAGTGCTATAATATCAATAATAACATCAGGAGGTTCTATCATGAAAAAGAAACCAATTTATCTATGGGTCTTGCTAATCTTGTCTGCCCTTATTTCAGCTACGTCTCTGTTTGAACTTTTGAAGCCCTTACCTAGCAAAGAAGTCCTTCGTGCTGCTCAAAAACAAGTTGCAGGGGTCAGTGCTCAGCAGGTAGAAGATAGCATTAATTATAGCTATAGAGTAGCAGAAGCATCTCATTCTATTTTTAATGTTGCCTTGATTGTGCTGTCTGCTATTTTAGTGGTAGTAGCTATTGTGTTCCTTGTTCGTAAGAATTTGCAATATGCAAACTATACTTATGTTGGCTATGTTTTGTTAGCTATTATTGGTTCAATTTATACCTATGTGACTTTGCAAGACGCTGTGCAGTTGCTTCAAGATGAGACCATGCGTTTGACAATGAGTATTGGTTCAAAAGCTGTTAGCATTTTCTATATCGTTATCAATGTTCTTTTCCTAGCCCTTGTTTTCTATAAGATTTGGCGTCAACAGAAAGCCTTGGCAGAAGAAGAGGAAACAGAAGATCTTGCCTAAGTATTGACAAAAAATAACTATCAAGTTACAATCTTGGTAGTTATTTTTCGATTATACATAAAATCATGGAGGTACATATGAAGACAATTTCTTTAGTTTATATTAGTCTGAGTGGCAATACTGAAAGTTTTGTGACACGCTTGAAAGACTATCTCTTGTCCCAGTACGAGGGGATTGAGGTTCAAAAGATTCATATCAAGGATTTGGTCAAAGAAGGCCAAGATTTCTATGAAATGGACCATCCCTATGTCGCTTTTTTACCGACCTACCTTGAAGGTGGGAATGGCGTGGATAACGGAGATGTTGAGATATTGACAACGCCAGTGGGAGATTTTATCGCCTATGGTGATAATGCTAGTAAGTGTTTTGGTGTGGTTGGTTCAGGAAACCGTAACTTTAATAACCAATACTGCCTGACAGCCAAGCAATACAGTCAACGTTTTGGTTTCCCTGTATTAGCTGACTTTGAAATGCGAGGTATGCTGGGAGATATCAAACGTGTCGCAGCGATTATTGCAGATTTGTATGAGTTGGAAAGTTAAGCTTCGGCTTGGCTTTTTTTATCCTAGGCAGTTTTATCAGAACTCTTACTTTCTATGCTCCAAGAGTTGATTGATATGGTCTACTTTTTTAGCTTCTCTTTTATAGAGAATAGCCCAAATGATGAGGTAGACAATTGCGAACTCAAGTATGAGCTGGAGATAGAAGATCCAGTGGAAGGGGAACCAACCAGCCAGAGTTGCTAGTGGGACAAAGCCAGCCAGCATAAGGAAGAAATGAGTCAGAGTGGCACGAAGCATGCTCCAGTCACGGCTGAATAAGCGGTTTCCAAAGTTGAAGAGAATACCGATAGCCGCCCAGATAAGAGTACAGTAGAGCAAGACTAGGGCATCGTGAACCTGATGTTGGGTCATCACTTGGCCGATGAGAGAGTCATAACTTAGTGGTGCGTAGGTATTTGGTGCATAAATGAGTGAAAAGATGATAGAGAGGATGAGGCCGATGAGGACACCAGCAGCTGCGTCGTGGAAGATTTGTTTTTTCATAGTTCTAATTTCTCCTTGATGGTTTTTAGATAACGGCGTGAAGAATAGGTGAAGCTTTCGTTTTTCAAGAAAATTTTTACTAGGCCGTTTGGGGTTAGCTTGAGATGAGAGATGGAGTTGATATTGATGATTTCTGATTGGGAAATTTGGATAAAATTGGTTGGCAGAATTTCAAGAACCTGATAGAGTCGTAAATCAATATTGTAGGTCTGGCTAGCCGTTTCTGCAAGAACCTTCCGATTCTCGATATAGAAGCGTTGAATCTTGCTAATCTTAACTAGATAGACCTGATCATCAATCTTTCCTTTGATTGTTTCTTTTTGGTCAAGATTTTCTGCGAACTCGATGACTTTCTGGACTTTATCTGTCGGCTGAGGTGCTTGGACAATCAGTTTTTCCTCCTTGTAAGTCTCACTAATCTGTAGTTCTACTTTCATAAATTTCTCTCCTTTTTAGTTATACAAGGTTGTGATCACTTCCTGTATATCTTTATTAAACACTATTTTTCAGCCCCTTGCAAGGGACTTTGTCTATGTGGAGGGATTTGGCTCCTATGTGGTGATTGCTTTTCTGTCCTATCTGAAATATGGTATAATAGCACTAATCAATTTCTAGGAAAATAGATACAGAAAGGGGCTGAAAGATGTCTCATATTATTGAATTGCCAGAGGTGCTGGCAAACCAGATTGCAGCCGGGGAGGTCATTGAACGTCCTGCCAGTGTGGTCAAAGAGTTGGTAGAAAATGCTATTGACGCTGGCTCTAGCCAGATTATCATTGAGATTGAGGAAGCTGGTCTCAAGAAGATTCAAATCACAGATAATGGTCATGGAATTGCTCACGATGAGGTGGAATTGGCCTTGCGTCGTCATGCGACCAGTAAGATAAAAAATCAAGCAGACCTCTTTCGAATTCGGACGCTTGGTTTTCGTGGTGAAGCCCTGCCCTCTATCGCGTCTGTCAGTGTACTGACTCTGTTGACGGCGGTGGATGGTGCGAGTCATGGGACTAAGCTCGTCGCACGTGGGGGAGAAGTAGAAGAAATCATCCCAGCGACTAGTCCTGTGGGGACCAAGGTTTGTGTGGAGGACCTCTTTTTCAACACGCCTGCCCGCCTCAAGTATATGAAGAGTCAGCAAGCGGAGTTGTCTCATATCATTGATATTGTCAATCGTCTGGGTTTGGCCCATCCTGAGATTTCTTTTAGTTTGATTAGTGATGGCAAGGCAATGACGCGGACAGCTGGGACTGGTCAATTGCGCCAAGCTATCGCAGGGATTTACGGTTTGGCGAGTGCCAAGAAGATGATTGAAATTGAAAATTCTGACCTAGATTTCGAAATTTCAGGTTTTGTGTCCTTACCTGAGTTAACTCGAGCCAACCGCAACTATATCAGTCTCTTCATCAATGGCCGTTATATAAAGAATTTCCTGCTCAATCGTGCAATTCTAGACGGCTATGGCAGTAAGCTTATGGTAGGCCGTTTTCCACTGGCTGTCATTCACATTCATATCGACCCTTATCTAGCGGATGTCAATGTGCATCCGACCAAGCAAGAGGTGCGGATTTCCAAGGAAAAAGAACTGATGACGCTGGTTTCAGAAGCTATTGCAAATAGTCTCAAGGAGCAAACCCTGATACCAGATGCCTTGGAAAATCTTGCCAAATCGACCGTGCGCAATCGTCAAAAGGCGGAGCAGACCATTCTCCCACTCAAAGAAAATACACTCTACTATGAGAAAACAGAGCCGACAAGACCAAGTCAAGCTGAAGTAGCTGATTATCAGGTGGAATTGGCTGATGAAGGACAGGATTTGACCCTGTTTGCCAAGGAAACCTTGGACCAATTGACCAAGCCAGCAAAACTGCATTTTGCAGAGAGAAAGCCTGCTAACTATGACCAACTAGACCATCCAGAGCTAGATCTAGCTAGTCTTGATAAGGCCTATGACAAGCTGGAGCGAGAAGAATCTTCAAGCTTCCCAGAGTTGGAATTTTTCGGGCAAATGCACGGGACTTATCTCTTTGCCCAGGGGCGAGATGGGCTCTACATCATAGACCAGCACGCGGCTCAGGAACGGGTCAAGTATGAGGAATACCGTGAAAGCATTGGCGATGTTGACCAGAGTCAGCAGCAACTCTTAGTACCTTATATCTTTGAATTTCCTGCGGATGATGCCCTTCGTCTCAAGGAAAGAATGCCTCTTTTGGAGGAAGTGGGTGTCTTTCTAGCAGAGTACGGGGAAAATCAATTTATTCTACGTGAACATCCTATTTGGATGGCAGAGGAGGAGATTGAGTCAGGTATCTATGAGATGTGCGACATGCTCCTTTTGACCAAGGAAGTTTCTATCAAGAAATACCGAGCAGAGCTGGCTATCATGATGTCCTGCAAGCGGTCCATCAAGGCCAACCATCGTATCGATGACCACTCAGCTAGACAGCTGCTCTATCAGCTTTCTCAATGTGATAATCCCTATAACTGTCCCCACGGACGCCCTGTTTTGGTGCATTTTACCAAGTCGGATATGGAAAAAATGTTCCGACGCATTCAGGAAAATCACACCAGTCTCCGTGAGTTGGGGAAATATTAAACGAATACGCTTTGAAAATCTCTTCAAACTAGGTCAGCTCTATCTGCAATATCAAAGCTGTGCTTTGAGAAACCTGCGGCTAGCTTTCTAGTTTGCTTTTGATTTTCATTGAGCATAAAAGGAAAACTATGTACGAATATTTAAAAGGAATCATTACCAAAATCACGGCTAAATACATTGTTCTTGAAGTCAACGGTATCGGTTATATCCTGCATGTAGCCAATCCCTATGCCTATTCAGGTCAGGTTAATCAGGAAGCTCAAATTTATGTGCATCAGGTCGTGCGTGAGGATGCCCATCTACTTTATGGATTTCGCTCAGAAGATGAGAAAAAACTCTTTCTCAGTCTGATTTCGGTCTCTGGGATTGGTCCTGTTTCAGCTCTTGCTATTATCGCTGCCGATGACAATGCTGGCTTGGTTCAAGCCATCGAAACCAAGAACATCACCTACTTGACCAAGTTCCCTAAAATTGGCAAGAAAACAGCCCAGCAGATGGTGCTGGACTTGGAAGGCAAGGTAGTAGTTGCAGGAGATGACCTTCCTGCCAAGGTGGCAGTCCAAGCCAGTGCTGAAAACCAAGAATTGGAAGAAGCTATGGAGGCCATGTTGGCTTTGGGCTACAAGGCAACCGAGCTCAAGAAAATCAAGAAATTCTTTGAAGGAACGACAGATACAGCTGAAAACTATATCAAGTCAGCCCTTAAAATGTTGGTCAAATAGGAGCAGAGCATGACAAAACGTTGTTCGTGGGTCAAGATGACCAATCCTCTCTATATCGCCTATCATGATGAGGAGTGGGGCCAGCCCCTCCATGATGACCAAGCATTGTTTGAGTTATTGTGCATGGAAACCTATCAGGCAGGTTTGTCTTGGGAAACGGTGCTCAACAAACGGCAAGCTTTCCGAGAAGCGTTTTATGGCTATCAAATTCAAGCAGTCGCAGATATGACCGACACTGAGTTGGAAGTCCTGTTAGACAATCCAGCCATCATCCGAAATAGAGCCAAGATTTTTGCTACACGCGCTAACGCTCAAGCATTTTTACGACTACAGGAAGAATATGGCTCTTTTGATGCCTATCTTTGGTCTTTTGTTGAGGGGAAAACGATCGTTAATGATGTTCCCGATTACCGCCAAGCCCCAGCTAAAACACCCTTGTCTGAGAAATTAGCCAAAGATCTCAAAAAACGAGGTTTCAAGTTCACAGGCCCAGTCGCAGTCTTGTCTTTTCTACAAGCAGCAGGCCTAGTTGATGACCACGAGAATGATTGTGAGTGGAAAAGCAGGAATTAGTGAGTATAGGTAATTAGAATATCTGAGAATATAGAAAAAGCTGAGAAACTTTTCCCAGCTTTTTATATATACTATTAGATTTGTTAGAGTGAAGTCAAAAAAGTGATTCCACCTAAAATAACACCGGCTGAATTTGGAATGATTAGTATCCAATCCTTCTTAGGTTCTTTTGTCCATCCATAAATAACCCAGATTAAGCAAGATATAGCAGCTGATAAAGGTTGAAATGGTTGAGCTTTATTTCCTTGTAAATTAGCGATAATTTGAGGTATGTAGGCAATAAATACTATAATTCCAATAAAGGCACCAATAGAACCTACGATTCGATTAATTTTTTGTTTTGTCATATACACCTCCTTCAAAAGGATATCATAGAAATTAGCGAAATGCAATAAATTCAGATACAAATTGTAACGAAAACGAATACAAAAGCACAAAAATAGAGAAACTATTTATTTTTTGTTATAGTCAAAGCGAATGACTTGTTCCTGTGCATCTACATGAGCATGGACCCCAAAGGGTACAATGGCTCTTGGAGTTGCGTGGCCGACATTTAGATTATAGATAATCGGGATATTGCTGTCAATAATATTCAATAGTGCCTCTTTATAGTTGTCATAGAAAGTTTCATCCATAGGTTTTCCGACCAGGAGTCCACTGATGACCTCGAATATACCAGCGTTCTTTAAAGCCCGCAACATCTTTTTGAAGTCTTCCGGCTCAGGCTTTTCTTCGCTTGTCTCTAGCAAGAGGATCTTACCTTCCCAGTCTGACAAGTCAGGGAAAAGTTTGTACTTTTGACAGAGCTCCGTGCTGTCTGTGTATCGAGAGTTGTCAAAGATATCGTAGAGGGATTCAAGGCAACCACCGAGGATTTCTCCCTCGAACTGGGCATTTCCTTGCAACAAGTCAAAACCAGTGTTTGCATGACTGACACGAGCTGTCCCCAGAGCCTTGGGACTAAAATCAGTTCGTTCCTCATACCAAACGTGACTAGGGCGGATTTCTGAGATTCTTCCAGTCTCAATCAATTCTTTAAAGTAGTGAAAGCTATAGGGCAACATCTCCTTGTCCAATTCACAAATGTCTGCTAAAAAGGATTGACCATAAAAAGTTTTAACACCTAGTTTATGCAACATGAGATGGTTCATGGTTGTATCTGAGAAACCAAGAAATATTTTTTGTTTGATAACCTTTTGGAGTTGGTCATTTTCAAAAAGATAAGGTAGTAAGCGATAGGTATCGTCTCCACCGATGGCGCATAGGATCATGTCGATGCTATCGTCCGAAAAGGCCTGCATCAAATCCTCCGCACGGGCTTCAGGATGGTCCTTGATAAAGTCTAATCCTTTTAACGAATGGGGCAAAAAGATAGGATTGAGTCCCAAATCCTTGAGACGTTGGACACCCAAGTCCACTTCGTGTTTGACAAAGTCTTCACCGATAATGCCACTAGATAAACTAACAATACCAATAGTAGAAACCATATCTCATCCTCCTAGAAATAGATTGAGCCTATTTTATCACAAAAGATAAGAGAAAGCTATGTGGGATGTCAGAAGAATACTTTTAAATCAGGAAAGTAGTAAAAAAGCAACCGCACCTGCAGTTGCTTTTATCATTCTCTTAATAACGTGTTGGTCCTGCACTTGCGCTACGGATATTCAAGCGTTTCTTGAGATAGAAGCGAAGGGCTAGGAGGGCTGCTCCGATAATAGCCAGTGGCACTGGAGCAAGTACTGGGTTAAGGCTAGCTGGTAGGAAGCTTGTTGCAAAGAAGACAAGCAACCAAAGGAACATAGAAGCTAGGATAACCAGTACAGATTTCCAGAAAGGTGGACGTTGGCTGCGGTCCATATCTGGTCCATAGTATTGGTAAACAAAGTAGTACATCAAGTAGAAGGCAAATCCACCAACAAGTCCAACTAGCAGGAGAGTGACAAGTCCATAGCCGAAAGCCTGATCTGCTGCAAAGAAAGTTGTGAGGGCGCTGACGAGGGCAAAGAGGCTAGTGATGAAAAGGGCTGAGTCCATAATCATGAGTTTTGGATCATCATTTTCTTTTGGATGCTCTTTTTCATATTGTTCCTTGACAGTGAAACTATGAGCCCAGTGGGTCGGTGCGCCATAGAGGGAACGAGCAGTCGTACCCTTGGCTTGCTCCTCAAGGATTTGGGGAATAACTTCCTCAAAGATAGCCTTGATTTCAGCGTCTGTTTTTCCATCTTTGATGAATTGTTGGGTAGCGATGTGGATAAACTCTTGGTTTTTCTTTGTTAATTTTTGTAGATCAATCTGAGACATAGGAACTCCTCTTAGAACCATTTTTTATGGATGAGATAGAGAGTGAGCGAGACACTCATAGCAAAGGCGATAAAGACGATTAACCAGAAGGCATTTGGCTCACCGTTTAGGGGGATTTCATTATCCTTAAAGTTCATCCCGTAGGCAGAAAAGACCATGGTTGGGATGGACATGACGATGGTCACAAGGGCCAAGGTTTTCATAATGTTGTTCTGGTTGTTAGAAATGATAGAGGCGAAGGTCTCTGTCATAGAATGCAAGACGTTTCCATAAATGTCTGCCATCTCGATGGCCTGTTGGGTTTCAATCAGGGTGTCTTCAAGCAGGTCTTCGTCCTCAAGGTATTTCTTGATATTGCTGGTTGAGCTGGTCAATTTCTTAATCACACGTTCATTTGTTTTGAGGGAAGCCTTGAAATAGACGATGGTTTTTTCCAATTCCATGAGCTCAATCAATTCTTCATTACGAGTTGATTGATGCAGTTGACTTTCGATTTGTTCACTCTTACGGTCAATCGAACGAAGGGCTGTTAGGTAAAGCTCTGCATTGCGATAGAGAATCTGGAAGATAAAACGCGAACGCATGAAGGTATAGAAATTACGCAAACGACGGTTGATAAAGACATCGAGGACTGGTAATGGTTCCAAACAAGTAGTGATAATGGTTTCCTCGGTGATGATAATACCAAGCGGGATGGTTACGTAGTAGGTGCGATTATTTCTTTCTTCTGTGACCGGCACGTCAACGATAATCAGGGTGTACTCGTCTTCAATTGTAATACGAGACATTTCTTCTGCATCGAGCGGTGCTCGAAGGTCGGCAATATCGATATCGAAGGCATTAGCGATTTCGAGTGATTCATTTTGAGTCGGATTGACGAGATTGATCCAAGTACCCGGTTCAAGCGTATCGATCTCTTTAAATTCAGTTGTTGTAGAGAGAAAAACTTGTTTCATATCCCTTATCCTTTCTCATTTTTCAGATTTTTTCACACCGTACTATTATACTACAAAATCGGCCTTTTGGGTAATAGAATCTCACTTTTTTTGGTATAATGGTAAGCAATAATGGACTAGAAAGAACAAAGATGCAAGATAAAATTGTCATTCATGGGGCGCGTGCCCATAATTTAAAAAATATTGACGTGGAAATTCCACGAGACAAGTTGGTTGTCGTGACCGGCTTGTCAGGTTCAGGGAAATCCAGTCTGGCCTTTGATACCCTCTATGCGGAGGGTCAACGTCGCTATGTGGAGAGTTTGTCAGCCTACGCTCGTCAATTCTTGGGGAATATGGAGAAGCCTGATGTAGATGCTATTGATGGTCTCAGCCCCGCTATTTCCATCGACCAGAAAACGACTAGTAAAAATCCTCGCTCGACGGTGGGAACAACGACTGAAATCAATGACTATCTGCGTCTCCTCTACGCACGTGTGGGGACGCCTTACTGTATTAACGGGCATGGAGCTATCAAGGCTTCTTCTGTGGAGCAAATCGTGGATAAGGTTTTAGAATTGCCTGAACGCCAGCGCTTGCAGATCTTGGCCCCTGTCATCCGCAAGAAAAAAGGCCAACATAAGAGTGTTATTGAGAAGGTTCAGAAAGATGGGTATGTTCGTGTCCGTGTGGATGGTGAAGTCTATGATGTAACCGAAGTGCCAGAGTTGTCTAAGAGTAAGCAACACAATATCGATGTCGTGGTTGACCGTATTGTCATCAAGGAGGGCATTCGTAGTCGTCTCTTTGATTCCATTGAGGCTGCCCTTCGTATTGCAGAAGGTTATGTCATTATCGACACTATGGACGACTCTGAGTTGTTGTTTTCTGAGCATTATGCCTGTCCAGTTTGTGGATTTACTGTTCCAGAGTTAGAGCCACGTCTCTTCTCTTTCAATGCTCCTTTTGGTTCTTGTAGTGAGTGTGATGGCTTGGGCATCAAGCTGGAGGTGGATACTGATTTGATAGTTCCAGATGCCAGTAAAACCTTACGTGAGGGAGCATTGGCTCCTTGGAATCCTATCTCATCCAACTACTATCCAAACATGCTAGAACAGGCTATGACAGCTTTTAGAGTGGATATGGATAAGCCTTTTGAGGACTTGTCAGAAGAGGATAAGAACTTGATTCTCTATGGATCAGATGGTAAGGAATTCCATTTCCACTATGAGAATGAATTTGGTGGTGTACGCGATATTGACATTCCGTTTGAAGGAGTTGTCAATAATATCAAACGTCGTTACCATGAAACTAATAGCGATTATACTCGCACCCAGATGCGTCTCTACATGAATGAGCTGACCTGCGGAACCTGTCACGGCTATCGTCTCAATGACCAGGCCTTGTCTGTCCGTGTGGGTGGCGAGCAAGGACCACATATCGGAGAAATCTCAGACCTGTCTATCGCAGACCACTTGGAGTTAGTGAGCCAGTTAACCTTGTCTGAAAATGAAGCCATCATTGCTCGGCCTATTCTCAAGGAAATCAAGGATCGTTTGACCTTCCTTAATAACGTGGGTCTTAATTATCTGACTCTGTCACGTTCGGCAGGAACCCTTTCAGGTGGGGAAAGTCAGCGTATTCGTTTGGCAACTCAGATTGGTTCCAACCTATCAGGAGTCCTCTATATATTGGATGAGCCGTCAATTGGCCTTCATCAGAGGGACAATGACCGCCTGATTGCCAGTCTGAAAAAGATGCGTGATTTGGGCAATACTCTCATCGTGGTGGAACACGACGAAGATACTATGCGCGAAGCTGATTATCTGATTGACGTTGGTCCCGGTGCAGGTGTTTTTGGTGGAGAGATTGTCGCTGCAGGTACGCCCAAACAGGTGGCTCGCAACAGCAAGTCTATCACAGGCCAGTACTTGTCAGGTAAACGTGCCATTCCAGTGCCAGAAGAGCGCCGTGTGGGGAATGGTCGTTTTATCGAGATTACAGGAGCGCGTGAGAACAACTTGCAAAATGTCACAGCTTGCTTCCCACTAGGAAAATTCATCGCGGTGACAGGTGTATCAGGTTCAGGGAAATCGACCTTGATCAACAGCATCCTCAAAAAAGCTATTGCCCAGAAGCTCAACCGTAATTCAGACAAACCTGGTAAATTTAAGACTATTACAGGGATTGAGCATGTAGACCGCTTGATTGATATTGACCAGAGCCCTATCGGACGAACACCAAGGTCTAACCCTGCTACCTATACGGGAGTCTTTGACGATATACGTGACCTCTTTGCTCAGACTAATGAAGCCAAGATTCGAGGTTATAAGAAGGGGCGTTTCAGTTTCAATGTCAAGGGTGGTCGTTGTGAAGCCTGCTCAGGTGATGGGATTATCAAGATTGAGATGCACTTCTTGCCAGATGTTTACGTGGCTTGTGAGGTTTGCCATGGAACCCGCTACAACAGTGAAACCCTAGAAGTTCATTACAAGGAAAAAAATATCTCGCAGGTCTTGGATATGACCGTCAATGATGCGGTGGAGTTTTTCCAACACATTCCGAAAATTCAGCGTAAACTTCAGACTATCAAGGATGTGGGACTGGGCTATGTGACGCTAGGTCAACCAGCTACCACCCTTTCTGGGGGAGAAGCCCAGCGTATGAAGTTGGCTAGCGAACTTCACAAACGATCGACAGGAAAATCTTTCTACATTTTGGATGAGCCGACGACAGGGCTTCATACTGAGGATATCGCTCGCTTGCTCAAGGTTTTAGCTCGCTTTGTAGACGATGGTAATACAGTCCTTGTTATCGAGCACAATCTAGATGTTATTAAGACGGCAGACCATATTATTGACTTGGGACCTGAGGGCGGTGTCGGTGGTGGAACCATCATCGCAACAGGAACTCCAGAAGAAGTAGCGGCCAACGAAGCCAGCTACACAGGACAGTATTTGAAAGGAAAGTTACATCATGAATAAACGTGTACAAGCATTTCTAGCTAAAATGCAAGAAAAAGAACTAGATGGTATCATCATCAATAACCTTAAAAACGTCTATTACCTGACTGGTTTTTGGGGCTCAAACGGAACAGTCTTTATCAGCCGTGACCGACAGGTCTTGGTGACAGACTCTCGCTATATCATTGCAGCCAAGCAAGAAACCAGTGGTTTTGAGATTGTGGCTGACCGTGATGAATTGGTTGTCATTGCAGGCATTGTTAAGGACATGGGCTTGTCTCGAATCGGTTTTGAGGACGAGATTTCAGTGTCTTATTATCACCGTATGCAAGCAACCTTTGAAGGAATTGACTTGCTTCCACAAACTCAGTTTGTCGAAGGTCTTCGAATGATTAAGGATGACGCGGAGATTGCAGCGATTCGCAAGGCTTGTTCTATCTCAGACCAAGCTTTCCGCGACGCGCTTGACTTTATTAAGCCAGGAAAGACTGAGATTGAGATTGCCAACTTCCTTGACTTCCGCATGCGTGAGTTGGGAGCATCTGGCTTATCTTTTGACACCATTCTAGCTAGCGGTATCAACTCTTCCAAACCCCATGCCCATCCAATGCACAAACCAGTGGAGCTAGGAGAAGCCATTACCATGGACTTTGGATGCCTCTACGACCACTATGTCAGTGATATGACACGGACTATCTATCTAGGGCATGTCAGCGACGAGCAAGCAGAGATTTACAATACAGTTCTAAAAGCTAACCAAGCCTTGATTGATCAGGCTAAGGCAGGATTAGGTTTCCGTGACTTTGACAAAATCCCTCGTGATATTATCATCGAGGCAGGCTATGGAGACTACTTTACCCACGGTATCGGACACGGTATTGGACTGGATATCCATGAAGAGCCTTACTTTAGCCAAACTTCTACAGAAACGATTAAGGCAGGTATGGCCTTGACCGATGAACCAGGTATCTATATCGAAGGCAAATATGGTGTTCGTATTGAGGATGATATCCTGATTACAGAGACCGGTTGTGAATTATTGACCCTAGCTCCAAAAGAGTTGATAGTTATCTAAGAGTTAAACAACTCAAATGATTGACTTTTAAATTTTAAAGGTTTATACTGAAAAACGAAAACGGTAGGTGAGGCTACCATAGGGATACGGATGACTACCGCAAAGCAGTGGAGACACTACTCGTTGGTCAACAGTCCTGGTCGCGAAGGCCAAGACTAAGCTCATTACATTGCCCTATGGAGTTAAAGCTTGAACGAAAAAACAGATAATTAGTTTTTTAATCCTGCCATTTTTTGATGGTAGGATTTTCTACTGTTTAAAAACAAAGAAAGGAAATAGACGATGCAAATTGACGATCATCCGGAACCGCACATACACAGCCAATCGCTGATTTGTGTCGTTCTGCCCTTATAAAGTGATTGGTCTCTGTGTATGAAACACATCATTCATACAGATAGGAGAAACCAATGAAAACTACAAAAGAAAGATTAGCAACAGCTATTCATACATCTTTAAACGAAACTCTATCTTTTTATAAGACAAGTCTAACAGGCTTGACTGGGGAGCAGGTGGAGAAAAATCGTGACCTATATGGCGAAAATACCATCACAAAGGGTCAAGAAGACAGTATCCTCAAAAAGATTTACGAATCCATTATCAATCCTTTTACAATCATCTTGCTGGTCATCGCCGTGATTTCCTTGGTGACCAATGTCTGGTTGGCAAAACCAGGTCAAGAGGATCCGACGACTTCTATTATCATCGTTGTCCTAGTCCTCATTTCTGGTGGCATTCGATTTGTTCAAGAACTCCGCAGTGATAAGGCTGCGACCAATCTATCAAAAATGATTGTCAACACAGCGACTGTCATTCGTCAAGGAGAAATCCAAGAAGTACCTATCGATGATTTGGTAGTGGGTGACGTGGTTAAATTAAGCGCTGGAGACATGATTCCAGCAGATCTTCTTTTATTTGAGTCGCGCGATTTCTTTGTACAACAGTCGGGCTTGACAGGTGAAAGTGAATCGGTTGAAAAATTGGCCTTGACCAAGGCAACAGTTCAACAATCTGATAGTCTGCTAGAGGCAGAAGCGCTCGCCTTTATGGGAACCAATGTCTTGTCTGGTAGTGCCAAGGCCGTGGTTTTAGCAGTTGGTGATGATACCATGATGGGGGCCATTGAGCAGACTTTGAACACCTATGATGAGCCTACTTCGTTTGAACGGGAGATGAATAGTATTTCGTGGCTCCTGATTCGTTTGATGCTGGTCATGGTGCCCATCGTTTTCTTGTCCAATGGTTTAACAGATGGTGACTGGCTGGAAGCTGGCGTATTTGCTTTGAGTGTTGGTGTTGGATTGACACCTGAGATGCTTCCTATGATTATCACGGCCAGTCTAGCAAAGGGCTCCATCATTATGGCCAAGGAAAAAGTGGTTATCAAGAAACTCAATGCCATACAGGACTTAGGGGCGATTGATATTTTGTGTACAGATAAGACAGGAACTCTAACCCAAGACGAAATTGTCCTTGAATATCCCTTGGACATCCACGGACGCTTGGATTTGACCGTCTTGAGACGAGCTTATCTCAATTCTTATTTTCAAACGGGCTTGAAAAATTTGATGGATAGAGCCATCATCAAACGGACTGAAAAGGAAGCAAAAGAACACACCCTCTTGCAAAATCTGGCTCAAACTTTTCAAAAAATAGATGAGCTTCCCTTTGATTTTGAACGTAGACGGATGAGTGTTATCGTTAAGGATGAACACGAAGTTGTTAGTTTGGTAACCAAGGGTGCCCTAGAGGAAATGTTGACGATTTCCAGTCATGCGGAATACCAAGGAGTGATTACTCCCTTGACAGATGTTATTAGAGAAGAAATTTTAGCAGAAGTCAGACAACTAAATCAACAAGGTTTGCGTGTCTTGGGAGTAGCCTATAAGTCAGGTTTAAGGGAAGGACATGCCTATACAGTTGATGATGAAGGGGATATGATTCTAACTGGTTATTTAGCCTTCCTAGATCCTCCTAAACCATCTGCAGCACCAGCAATTAAGGCTCTGTTAGAACATGGGGTTCAAACAAAGATTTTGACGGGAGACAACGAGAAAGTTACCCAATCAGTCTGTGAAAAGGTTGGTTTGGATATCAATCAGATGCTGTTAGGATCTGAAATTGATCAGATGAGTAATCAAGAATTGGCTCAAGCCGTGGAGGAGGTAACAGTCTTTGCCAAACTTTCTCCTGACCAAAAAGCACGAATTATTTTGCAATTTAAGGCTAATGGTCATGCTGTTGGCTATATGGGAGATGGGATCAATGATGCTCCTTCTATGAAGGTTGCAGATGTGGGGATTTCTGTTGATACAGCAGTAGATATTGCCAAAGAAACAGCTGATGTTATCCTACTTGATAAGGATCTCATGGTGCTGGAAAAAGGACTTGTTGAAGGTCGTAAGGTCTATGCCAATATGACTAAATATATCAAAATGACAGTGAGTTCTAATTTTGGAATATCTTATCCCTATTGGTCTCTGGAATCTTTTTGCCATTTTTACCAATGGCACCAGTTCATTTGATTATCCTAAATCTAGTCTATGATTTGTCTTGTATTGCCTTGCCTTTTGACAAGGTGGATAAAGATTTTTTGAGAAATCCGCATACCTGGGAAGCTAAGTCCATCACACGTTTCATGGTTTGGATGGGGCCTATCTCTTCTGCCTTTGATATTTTGACCTTCAGTTTGCTTTATTTTATCATTGTACCCATGACAACAGGTCAAGCTTATGTTCATGGAGCGGAGTCTGCCGTAGGATTTATTGTCTTGTTTCAGACAGGTTGGTTTATCGAGTCCATGTGGTCACAGACCATGGTTATCCATATGCTGCGTTCAGCCAAAATTCCCTTTTTACAAAGTCGTCCAGCTTGGCTAGTCCTTGTGACAACCTTATTGGCTGCAGCCTTTGTGACCTTCCTTCCCTATAGTCCACTCGCAATCCTACTTCATCTAACTCCTTTAAAACCGATTTATTTCATCTTTTTACTTTTCATCATTATTTTGTATATGATTAGCGTGACAATTGTGAAAAAAATCTATATCAAAAAATATCAAGAATGGCTGTAAATTTCATTTTGTCAAGAAAAAAGTACGAAAATGACGAAAAAAGTTAAAAAAATTTAAAAATAGGTCGCAAGTCGGATGTTTTTTATGGTATAATAGACTAAACTGATAGTAACATGTAGCGAAAGGGGTAGGTACATGATTAAAATTTATACAGTCTCAAGTTGTACTAGCTGTAAAAAAGCAAAAACCTGGCTCAATGCCCACCAGTTAAGTTATAAAGAACAAAACCTTGGTAAAGAAGGAATTACGAGAGAAGAATTACTGGATATTCTAACCAAAACAGATAACGGAATAGCCAGCATCGTTTCATCTAAAAATCGCTATGCCAAAGCCCTTGGAGTGGATATTGAAGATTTGAGCGTCAACGAAGTCCTCAATCTGATTATGGAAACACCGAGAATTTTAAAGAGCCCAATCCTTGTAGATGAAAAACGCCTGCAAGTTGGCTATAAGGAAGATGATATTCGTGCCTTCCTACCACGCTCTGTCCGTAATGTAGAAAATGCAGAAGCACGTTTGCGTGCAGCTCTATAAACATCAAGGCTGGGAGCAACTCCCAGTCTTATTCTATTTTAATTTCAAAAAGAAAGAAGAAAGAAATGAAAAAAATAGTTCTTGTTAGTCTAGCTTTCCTTTTTGTCCTGGTTGGTTGCGGACAGAAAAAAGAAACTGGACCAGCTACAAAAACAGAAAATGATACGCTTCAGTCGGCATTGCCAGTTATTGAAAATGCCGAGAAGAATACAGTTGTGACCAAGACTTTGGTCTTGCCAAAGTCAGATGATGGTAGCCAGCAAACCCAAACCATTACTTACAAAGACAAGACTTTTTTGAGCTTAAGCATTCAACAAAAGCGTCCAGTCTCTGATGAGTTGAAAACTTATATTGACCAACATGGAGTGGAAGAAACTCAAAAAGCTCTTCTCGAGGCAGAGGAGAAGGATGAGGCCATCATAGAAGCTCGTAAATTAGCAGGATTTAAGCTTGAAACTAAACTATTGAGTGCAACCGAACTTCAAACAACGACTAGTTTTGATTTTCAAGTTTTGGATGTCAAGAAGGCTTCTCAGTTAGAATATTTGAAGAACATTGGTTTAGAAAGTCTCTTGAAGAATGAACCAAGCAAATATATTTCAGACAGATTGGCAAATGGCGCGACAGAACAATAGAAAATCCAAATAAATAGACTACCTGAATTGTAGAACGTAAGGAATTATGCTATAATGGTACTATTCTAAGGAAAGAGGGTGTTAGAATGGGATTTACTGAAGAAACAGTACGTTTTAAATTGGACGATTCCAATAAAAAAGAAATTAGCGAAACTCTGACTGATGTTTATGCTTCGTTGAACGATAAGGGCTACAACCCAATCAACCAAATCGTAGGTTACGTATTGAGTGGAGACCCTGCCTACGTTCCTCGTTATAATAATGCACGAAATCAAATCCGTAAGTATGAGCGTGATGAAATCGTTGAGGAATTGGTCCGCTACTACCTTAAAGGACAAGGAGTCGATCTATAACCTATGAGAATTATGGGATTGGACGTCGGTTCAAAAACGGTAGGGGTGGCTATTAGCGATCCGCTTGGTTTTACAGCTCAAGGACTTGAAATCATCCAAATCAATGAGGAGCAAGGTCAATTTGGTTTTGACCGCGTTAAAGAGTTGGTTGATACTTACAAGGTGGAACGATTTGTAGTGGGCTTGCCTAAAAACATGAACAATACAAGTGGACCGCGTGTGGAAGCTAGTCAAGCCTACGGAGCAAAGTTAGAAGAGCTTTTTGATTTACCAGTAGACTATCAAGATGAACGCTTGACAACAGTCGCCGCAGAGCGCATGTTGATTGAGCAAGCAGATATTAGCCGTAACAAGCGCAAGAAAGTCATTGATAAGTTAGCAGCTCAGCTGATTTTACAAAATTATTTAGATAGAAAATTTTAATACAAAGGAGAGGCTATGTCACACGATCATAACCACGACCACGAAGAACGTGAATTAATCACACTAGTAGATGAGCAAGGAAATGAAACCTTGTTTGAAATCCTTTTGACGATTGATGGAAAAGAAGAATTTGGTAAAAACTATGTTCTTCTAGTACCAGTTAACGCAGAAGAAGACGAAGACGGACAAGTTGAAATCCAAGCTTACTCATTCATCGAAAACGAAGATGGAACAGAAGGCGAATTGCAACCAATCCCAGAAGACTCGGAAGACGAATGGAACATGATTGAAGAAGTCTTCAACAGCTTTATGGAGGAGTAAAAACATCCAGTGGATGTTTTTAGCCCAGCTCTTTGTAACAAGAGAGAGCTGGTAAGTCCGGGGGATGTTTTTACCCCAAGTTAATATTCATAGTAGCTAGTTATTAGCTAACCAGGTGAGAGGTCGGGACGAAAATCCTGGCCTCGTTTTTGTTAGTTATGAGACTTTATTGAGGCAGTTGATTGAACCTGTAATTAAGGAGATGTATATGTTTGAAGTAGAAGAATGGCTCCATAGTCGGATTGGTTTGAATTTTCGATCAGGCTTGGGCCGAATGCAACAAGCGGTGGATTTGTTGGGGAATCCCGAGAAGTCTTATCCTATTATCCACGTAACAGGAACTAATGGAAAAGGATCTACCATTGCTTTTATGAGGGAGTTATTTATGGGGCATGGCAAAAAAGTTGCGACTTTCACCTCCCCTCATATCGTCTCTATCAATGATCGAATCTGCATTAACGGGCAACCAATAGCTGATGCAGACTTCATCCGTTTGGCTAATAAGGTCAAGGAGATGGAGAAAACGCTCCTGCAAACCCATGACCAGTTGTCTTTTTTTGAATTGCTGACCTTGATTGCTTTTCTTTATTTTAGAGAGCAAGCGGTGGATTTGCTTTTACTAGAAGTGGGAATTGGTGGTTTACTAGACACGACCAATGTGGTAACTGGAGAGATTGCTGTCATCACTTCCATCGGACTTGATCATCAGGAGACTCTGGGTGACAGTATAGCAGCAATTGCAGAGCAGAAAGCTGGTATTTTTAAGGCTGGTAAAAAGGCAGTGATTGCTAAGTTGCCTTCAGAAGCTAGGCTTGTTTGTCAGAAAAAAGCAGAATCTTTAGCTGTTGACCTTTATCAGGCAGGTCAGGATTTTTCAATGCTGAATGGGGATTTTTCAAGCTCTTTGGCTAACCTTTCACAGTTGAAAATAGGCTTGGAAGGAGCTTATCAGCAGGAAAATGCGGCCTTGGCGCTACAAACGTTTCTTCTCTTTATGAGAGAAGGAAAGGAAGCTGTTGATGAACAGGTTGTAAGACAGGCTTTGGAGAAGACCCATTGGGCTGGGCGTTTGGAGCGTATTCGTCCTCAAATTTACTTGGACGGTGCTCATAACCTCCCTGCCTTGACTCGCTTGGTTGAATTTACTAAAGAAAAAGAGCAGGAAGGATATCGTCCTCAAATCCTATTTGGAGCCTTGAAAAGGAAGGATTATCAAGGGATGTTGGCTTATCTGACTGAAAATTTGCCTCAGGTGGAACTCAAGGTGACCGGCTTTGACTATCAGGGTTCTTTAGATGAGACAGATATAACAGGTTACGATGTAATTCCTTCTTATCGCGAATTTATCAGCAGTTTCGAAGAAAGAGCCGATACCCAGGATTTGTTGTTTGTTACAGGATCTCTCTATTTTATCTCAGAAGTACGGAGCCACCTACTGACCCATGAGCAGATAAATTGACCTCCTTTTTTGAACTTGTTATACTAGGGGAACTATCAGTTAGAAGAAACATTCTCTACATTGGTAGCAGAAAGGAAATTCATCATGAAATTAAAAAGATTCACACTTTCTCTTGCTTCTTTAGCAAGTCTTAGTCTCTTAGTAGCTTGTTCACAAAGAGCTCAACAAGTTCAACAACCAGTAGCTCAATCGCAAACACAACAAACTCAGCAATCACAACCTGCTGCTTCATCTTCTACAGAAAATACAAACCAGGCAGCGACAAGTTCTTCACAAAATACGCCTGAGGCTCAACCAACCAATATTGATGGAACTTATACTGGTCAGGACGAAGGAGACCGTATCACTTTAGTGGTAACTGGAACAACTGGTACATGGACACAGGTAGAAACTGACGGAGATCAAGAAATCAAGCAGGTTAGCTTCGATGCCGCTAATCAACGCATGATTATTGGGGATGATGCCAAGATTTATGCAATTAATGGCAATCAGATGATTATTGACGATAGGGATAGAGAAGCGTCTGATCGCATTGTTTTATCAAAATAGACTGGAAGGAGACTGGTTTTGTCAGTCTCTTTTGCTTTTACTCAGAAAAATGATTATAAATACTTGCCTTCTACCGAATACCTGCGTTATACTAGTATTAATTACCTGTTTTTAGCATTCATACTCTTCGAAAATCTCTTCAAACCACGTCAGCTTCCATCTGCAACCTCAAAACAGTGTTTTGAGCAACCTGCGACTAGCTTCCTAGTTTGCTCTTTGCTTTTCATTGAGTATCAAAATATCAAGGAGGGGATATGAAATATAGAAAATTTCAATTATTGATGTCCAAGTATGGCTTTAGTCTTTCGATTATGCTACTTGAACTTTGTCTTGTTTTTGGTTTCTTTCTCTATTTAGGGAGTATGGCCCCTATTCTATGGGTAATTGTCTTAATTTTTATGAGTATGGCGACTATTGTCGCAATTGTCAATCGTTCAATGGCGCCTGAAAGTAAAGTAATGTGGTTAGTGGTAACTTTTGTTCCTGTCATCGGCCCCTTGCTCTATCTGATGTTTGGTGAAAGGCGATTGTCCAAAAAAGAAATCAAGCAGTTGGACAAACTTGGTTCCATGCATTTTCGGGAGGATAACAGTAAAGCTCTCCGCCAGAAATTGAAGGAAGATGATAAGGCGGCTTACGGAGTTATCAAATCTTTGCTAAGTATGGATAGCAATGCCGATGTCTATGATCGAACAGATTCACAATTCTTTTCTTCGGGTGAAAGCATGTGGCAACATATGTTGGAAGACCTCAAGAAAGCTGAGAAATTTATATTTCTAGAGTACTATATTGTCGAAGAAGGTCTGATGTGGAATAGCATACTAGATATACTAGAGCAAAAGGCCGCTCAGGGTGTAGAGGTCAAGATGCTCTATGATGATATCGGCTGTATGGCGACTTTACCTGGAGACTATACTATTCAGCTTCGTAGTCGAGGAATTGAAGCCCATAAATTTAACAAGGTGGTTCCTCGCTTGACGGTGGCTTACAACAATCGTGACCATCGTAAAATTCTGGTCATAGATGGTCAGGTAGCTTATACAGGAGGGATTAACTTAGCTGATGAGTACATCAACCATGTAGAACGTTTTGGCTACTGGAAGGACAGTGGGATTCGCTTAGATGGCCCTGGTGTCAAGGCTCTCACCCGTCTCTTTTTGATGACTTGGTACATTAATCGTGGGGAAATCAGCGATTTTGACCAGTATCACTTGGAAAATCAGCCTTGTTCTGGCCAAGGGCTCTGCATTCCTTACGGTAGTGGACCCAAGCCCATCTTCCGTACTCAGGTAGGGAAAAAAGTTTATCAAAGTTTGATTAATCAGGCTACTGATTCAGTCTATATCACAACCCCCTATTTGATTATTGACTATGATTTAACTGAGAGTATTAAAAATGCAGCCATGAGAGGTGTTGATGTCCGCATCGTGACTCCTTTCATTCCGGATAAAAAATTAATCCAGCTCATAACAAGAGGGGCCTATCCGGATTTGTTGTCAGCAGGAGTAAGGATTTTTGAGTATAGTCCAGGCTTTATCCACAGTAAACAAATCCTAGTGGATAAGGACTTTGCTGCAGTTGGAACAATTAATTTAGATTATAGAAGTTTGCTTCATCACTATGAAGATGCAGTTTTGCTATATAAAACGGCATCAATCACAGAGATTCAAAAAGATTTTCAGGAGATTTTTTCAGTATCTCAAGAAATTTTCCCTCATACGATAAAAAATAGCTGGTATCAAAAATTGATTAAGGAAATTGCCCAGTTATTCGCCCCTATCTTATAAGAAATCTAGGACTTAGGAAATGACTGAGTCCTCTTTTTCTTGCTTTTTACGAATAAGAAGATATAGGAGGAACGATGCTGACTCAGAAAGAATTGGATTATATCATAACATTTAAACAGACGAATTTACATCGATTTCGGGAAATTGAAACCTTTGTGAAACTATGCAAAAAATCACTCAAACAGCCATCGCAAGCTGACAATTCTAGGTCTTTTTGATATACTAAGACAGATAAATTGAATAGGAGAAACGACATGGCTGTATATGGCAGAATCGAAGAAGTATCCGAAACGATACAGAGTAATGAAATTGAAAATAGATTGGATAGGAACCTTGGATCTCATGTAGAAAAAGAAGAACAGGTAGCTTTCCCGTTTTTCAGACTCATCATTGGAAGTACGATTGCAACGGTTTTTTCTGTGGTGATACCTTTACTTTTAGATATGGTAAGTCCTTCTCAGGCGCAGGATTTGTATATTGGGTGGGCTTTACATCAGGGAGGACAGCTCTACAGTAGCTATTATGCTAGTCAAGGTCTACTTTATTATTTACTACTTTACATCACCCAAGGAGGTATCCTTTTTGCCTTGGTAGAATGGCTAGCCCTCTTAGGAGGAGGTTATTTCCTCTTTTCTTCAACCGACTATCTGACGGGACAAAGGGAGCAAGCCAAACAACTCCTAACCATATTTTATATTTTGGTATCCGGTCTTGGTTTTGGAGGAGGCTATGCTACTATCTTAGCTCTACCATTCTTGTTTGCAGGATTTTCATTCATAGCAGCTTATCTATCAAATCCTAATCATGACAAGGGATTTCTACGTCTGGGGATTTTCTTGGCCCTATCATTTTTCATAGAGCCTCTTATAAGTCTTCTTTTTATTGCAGTAGTAATAATTGGTTTATTTGTCTTTAATGTTGGACATGGGCGCTTTGCTCATGGAGTTTATCAGTTTTTTGCAGCAGCACTTGGCTTTTCTCTCATCTTTTACCCAGTAGGATACTATGTTCTTGCTTCAGGTGGTTTTGGAGAAGCTCTAGGAAGTCTTTTATATCCAATTGATTCCCTTCAGGTCTTCACCAATCCTCAACTAATGGATAATGTTGTATTCTATGGTTTGTTGACCTTTGGTTTAGGAGCTCTCTTCCTTGTTTTTCTAGGTTTGTTCCAATCAAAGGCATCAAGATTATATGTTATTTCAGTACCAGCTAGTTTTGCTTTCTTATTTGTATTAGCCTTGTTACTTTTTTCTCAAGAACCTCTTCACGGTTCGCGTTTGATTCTAATCATTCCATCTTTACTCCTTCTTTTGATGACCAGTATTCGTGGGAAACATTCAGCTAGGGGAGCTCGTCGTCGGAGAAGAGAGGAAGTTCCTACTCTATGGAAAAAATTCATGAAGGGAAATCTCTACCTACCGATCCTAGTGGTGGTTTATCTGATTGCAATTCCTTTTGTGGCTCGTTTTGTCTTGCATCCAGCTTCTTATAGAGAACAACATCAAGTAGTAGACAGAGTCAAACAAGAGACGAGTGAGGGAGACCAAATTTATATTTGGGATTCACATGTTCAGATGTATAAAGAAAGTCAGCGTTTGGCTGGATCCATGTTCCCATCACCTATTCTTTACACGAGTACAGAAGAGAATAAAACTAGTTTAATCAATGACTTGAAAGAAAACCAACCTAAGGTGATTGTGGTGAATGATAAGGTAGCAGTCTGGTCTGAAGTGGAAACAATTTTGAAAGAAAATTACCAACAAGTAAAGACTGATTACTCAGAGTTTAAAGTCTATAAAATTAAATAACAAAATCAATATCTTGTGTATTTTTAAAAATTTTAGGATTTTTAACACAAGATATTGATTTTTCTTTTTAGAGTGGTATAATACTTTTTAGAAAGAACATTTTAGAAAAGAGCATGCATATGATTGCACTAGAAGAAAAAATTACAATTTTGCCAACTCTCTTCGTTGAAAAACGAGATGGGAGACGTGTTGTATTTGATGTGGACAAGATTGACAAGGCTCTCCACAAGGCGGCTGACAAGGTTATGGATGTGACACCCCTGGTCGAAAAACGCCTCAATGCTCTGACCGAGCGAATTGTCACAGAAATTCATAGTCGCTTTCCACAGGGGGTTAAGATTTACGAAATTCAAAATATCGTAGAACATGAACTCCTTGAAGCCAAAGAATATGCGCTAGCTGAGGAGTATATTACTTATCGGACACAAAGGGATTTTGAGCGTTCAAAAGCGACAGATATCAACTTTAGCATCCATAAACTTCTCAACAAAGACCAGGCCGTTGTCAATGAAAATGCTAATAAAGACAGCGATGTCTTTAACACCCAGCGTGATTTGACGGCGGGGATTGTTGGGAAATCAATCGGACTGCAAATGCTCCCTAAGCACGTAGCCAATGCCCACCAAAAGGGGGATATCCACTATCATGATTTGGATTATAGCCCCTACACACCTATGACTAACTGCTGTTTGATTGATTTTAAAGGTATGTTGGAGAATGGCTTTAAGATTGGAAATGCAGAGGTAGAAAGTCCCAAGTCTATCCAGACTGCGACAGCTCAGATTTCTCAAATTATCGCCAACGTTGCTTCTAGCCAGTACGGTGGCTGTTCAGCTGACCGTATCGATGAAGTTTTGGCGCCTTATGCAGAGAAGAATTACCAAAAACACCTCAAGGATGCGGAAGAATGGGTCTTACCTGACAAACGGGAAGATTACGCTTGGAAGAAAACCCAAAAAGATATCTATGATGCCATGCAATCTCTCGAGTATGAAATCAATACTCTCTTCACTTCAAATGGGCAAACACCTTTTACTTCACTAGGTTTTGGTCTGGGAACCAATCGTTTTGAGCGTGAAATTCAAAAAGCTATCTTGAACATCCGAATCAAGGGACTTGGTTCAGAACACCGCACAGCTATCTTCCCTAAACTTATCTTCACGCTTAAAAGAGGACTCAACTTAGAAGAAGGGACTCCCAACTACGACATTAAGCAGTTGGCTCTTGAGTGTGCAACCAAGCGGATGTACCCAGATGTCTTGTCTTATGATAAGATTATCGAATTGACAGGTTCCTTCAAGGTTCCGATGGGATGTCGTTCATTCCTTCAAGGATGGAAGGATGAAAATGGAGTTGAAGTTAACTCTGGCCGTATGAATCTAGGGGTGGTGACGGTCAATCTTCCTCGTATTGCCCTTGAGTCTGAAGGTGATATGAATAAGTTCTGGGAAATCTTTAACGAGCGGATGAACATTGCAGAAGATGCTCTAGTTTATCGTGTCGAACGGACCAAGGAAGCAACACCAGCAAATGCTCCTATCCTTTATCAATACGGTGCTTTTGGTCATCGTCTAGGTAAAGAAGAAAGCGTTGACCAGCTCTTTAAGAATCGTCGTGCGACAGTTTCACTAGGCTATATCGGTTTGTACGAAGTAGCGACAGTTTTCTTTGGTAACAGCTGGGAAAGTAATCCAGATGCTAAGGAATTCACGCTAGACATCATTCGCGATATGAAACGCCGTGTAGAAGAGTGGTCAGATCAATATGGCTATCATTTCTCTATCTACTCAACACCATCTGAAAGTTTGACAGACCGTTTTTGTCGACTAGATACAGACAAGTTTGGCTCTATTCCTGATATTACAGATAAGGAATACTACACCAACTCTTTCCACTACGATGTTCGTAAAAATCCAACACCGTTTGAAAAATTGGATTTTGAGAAAGTCTATCCAGAAGCAGGTGCGTCGGGTGGTTTCATCCATTATTGTGAGTATCCAGTCCTTCAGCAAAATCCAAAGGCCTTGGAAGCTGTCTGGGACTATGCCTATGACCGTGTGGGCTATCTTGGGACCAATACACCAATTGACCGTTGCTACAAGTGTGACTTTGAAGGGGATTTTGAACCAACTGAGAGAGGATTTGCTTGTCCTAACTGTGGCAATAGCGACCCTAAAACAGTAGACGTTGTTAAACGGACTTGTGGCTATTTAGGTAATCCTCAAGCGAGACCGATGGTCAATGGGCGTCACAAGGAAATCGCAGCGCGTGTCAAACACATGAACGGCTCAACGATTAAAATAGCTGGTCACCAAGTAACCAATTAGAAAGAACTGAAATGGGAAAATATCAATTAGACGATAAGGGGCGTGCACAAGTGACCCGTTATCACGAGAAACACTCTAAAGGTGGAGCTGGTAAGAAAGAACGTTTGCTTAGCCTCAGAGAACAATTTTTAAACAAGAACAAGAAAAAATAAAAGTGATACTCAATGAAAATCAAAGAGCAAACTAGGAAGCTAGCCGCAGGTTGCTCAAAGCACTGCTTTGAGGTTGTAGATAAGACTGACGAAGTCAGTTACATATATCTACGGTAAGGTGACGCTGACGTGGTTTGAATTTGATTTTCGAAGAGTATGAGAGTCAGCTCTCGCTTTTCTCATAGTGGGAGGTAAGGATGGAACTACGCAGACCAAGATTAGCAGATAAAGAAACAGTTTTAGAGATGATGGCAGAGTTTGAAAAGAGCCAATCAGCCCATGATGGAGGATTTTGGGATACAGAGAACTTTGTGTATGAAGAGTGGTTGGAAACAAATATGCAAAAAGAGATGGGAATAAACTTGCCTGAAAATCGTGTTCCTTCTATTCAATTTGTATCATTTGATGATGTAGGTCGTGCTCTAGGATTTTTGAATCTGCGATTGAGACTGAATGAGGGGTTACTGAATTATGCTGGCCACATTGGCTACTCCATTCGTCCATCAGAAAGAGGCAAGGGTTATGCTAAGGAAACTCTCCGTCAGGGCTTGCAAGTTGCTAAGGGAAAGAACATCAAGAGAACTCTTGTGACCTGTAGCGTAAATAATCCTGCTAGCAGAGCAGTCATTTTAGTAAATGGTGGGCTCCTTGAGGATGTTCGCAATGGAGTCGAACGTTATTGGATAGAGGTAGCGAATGAATAATCCAAAACCACAAGAATGGAAAAGCGAGGAACTCAGTCAAGGTCGCATTATTGATTACAAGGCCTTCAACTTTGTTGATGGCGAAGGCGTGCGTAACTCTCTCTATGTATCAGGCTGTATGTTTCACTGTGAGGGGTGTTATAATGTAGCGACTTGGTCTTTCAATGCTGGCATTCCCTATACAGCAGAATTAGAAGAACAGATCATGACAGATCTCGCTCAACCTTATGTTCAAGGCTTGACCTTGCTGGGAGGGGAGCCCTTTCTCAATACGGGTATTCTTTTGCCGCTCGTTAAGCGCATTCGAAAGGAATTGCCAGACAAGGACGTCTGGTCATGGACGGGCTATACATGGGAAGAAATGATGTTGGAAACTCCAGATAAACTGGAACTCTTATCATTGATTGACATTCTTGTCGATGGACGGTATGACCGAACTAAGAGAAATCTCATGCTCCAGTTTCGAGGGTCGTCCAACCAACGAATTATAGATGTGCAAAAATCGCTCCAAAGTGGGCAAGTAGTGATTTGGGATAAGCTTAATGACGGAAAAGAAATCTATGAACAGGTGAAGAGAGAGTAACTTTCTTCCATAGAATACATAAATAAATGACCTGCTAAAAAAGAAAACATTTTCATGTTAAAAATTTTAAAAAACAGCAACAAAACCCTTGCAATCGCAGGGGCTTTGTGTTATTCTATTATGGTGCTGTAAATTACAGCCTTAGCTTTGATGCAAGAGGTTGCGACACGCTCGGTTGCATTGCCACGCAACGCCGCGTCGGTTTTCTTGTGGAGCTAGCCTATTATCTTAAATAGACGAAAAGGAGAAAAAGATGGCAAATAAAAAAATCCGTATCCGTTTGAAAGCTTACGAACACCGTACGCTTGACACAGCGGCTGCAAAAATCGTAGAATCAGCTACTCGTACAGGTGCACAAGTTGCGGGTCCAATCCCACTTCCAACTGAACGTAGCCTCTACACAATCATTCGTGCGACTCACAAATACAAAGACTCTCGCGAACAATTTGAAATGCGTACACACAAACGTTTGATCGATATCGTTAACCCAACTCAAAAAACAGTTGATGCTTTGATGAAATTGGATCTTCCAAGTGGTGTAAACGTAGAAATCAAACTTTAATCTAAAGCTTGATATTTGAGCATAAAAAACGCTCGTTAAAAACTTTTTGAATAAAAAATATAGAAAAGGAACTATTTTCTCATGACAAAAGGAATCTTAGGGAAAAAAGTGGGAATGACTCAAATCTTCACTGAAGCTGGCGAATTGATCCCTGTAACAGTTATTGAAGCAACTCCAAACGTTGTTCTTCAAGTTAAAACTGTTGAAACAGACGGATACAACGCTATCCAAGTTGGTTTCGATGACAAACGCGAAGTATTGAGCAACAAACCTGCTAAAGGACATGTAGCGAAAGCTAACACGGCTCCTAAGCGCTTCATTCGTGAATTCAAAAACGTTGAAGGCTTGGAAGTTGGTGCTGAAATCACAGTTGAAACATTCGCAGCTGGAGACGTTGTTGACGTAACTGGTACTTCTAAAGGTAAAGGTTTCCAAGGTGTTATCAAACGCCACGGACAATCACGTGGACCAATGGCTCACGGTTCTCGTTACCACCGTCGTCCAGGTTCTATGGGACCTGTTGCACCTAACCGCGTATTCAAAGGTAAAAACCTTGCAGGACGTATGGGTGGCGACCGCGTAACAATTCAAAACCTTGAAGTTGTACAAGTTGTTCCAGAAAAGAACGTTATCCTTATCAAAGGTAACGTACCAGGTGCTAAGAAATCTCTTATCACTATCAAATCAGCAGTTAAAGCTGGTAAATAATAAAGAAAGGGGAAATCAGTCACAATGGCAAACGTAACATTATTTGACCAAACTGGTAAAGAAGCTGGCCAAGTTGTTCTTAACGATGCAGTATTTGGTATCGAACCAAATGAATCAGTTGTGTTTGATGTGATCATCAGCCAACGCGCAAGCCTTCGTCAAGGAACACACGCTGTTAAAAACCGCTCTGCAGTATCAGGTGGTGGACGCAAACCATGGCGTCAAAAAGGAACTGGACGTGCTCGTCAAGGTTCTATCCGCTCACCACAATGGCGTGGTGGTGGTGTTGTCTTCGGACCAACTCCACGTTCATACGGCTACAAACTTCCACAAAAAGTTCGTCGCCTAGCTCTTAAATCAGTTTACTCTGAAAAAGTTGCTGAAAACAAATTCGTAGCTGTAGACGCTCTTTCATTTACAGCTCCAAAAACTGCTGAATTTGCAAAAGTTCTTGCAGCATTGAGCATCGATTCTAAAGTTCTTGTTATCCTTGAAGAAGGAAATGAATTCGCAGCTCTTTCAGCTCGTAACCTTCCAAACGTGAAAGTTGCAACTGCTACAACTGCAAGTGTTCTTGACATCGCAAATAGCGACAAACTTCTTGTCACACAAGCAGCTATCTCTAAAATCGAGGAGGTTCTTGCATAATGAATTTGTATGATGTTATCAAAAAACCTGTAATCACTGAAAGCTCAATGGCTCAACTTGAAGCAGGCAAATATGTATTTGAAGTTGACACTCGTGCACACAAACTTTTGATCAAGCAAGCTGTTGAAGCTGCTTTCGAAGGTGTTAAAGTTGCTAATGTTAACACAATCAACGTAAAACCAAAAGCTAAACGTGTTGGACGTTACACTGGTTTTACTAACAAAACTAAAAAAGCTATCATCACACTTACAGCTGATTCTAAAGCAATCGAGTTGTTTGCTGCTGAAGCTGAATAATCTAAGGAGGAAATATCGTGGGAATTCGTGTTTATAAACCAACAACAAACGGTCGCCGTAATATGACTTCTTTGGATTTCGCTGAAATCACAACAAGCACTCCTGAAAAATCATTGCTTGTTGCATTGAAGAGCAAGGCTGGTCGTAACAACAACGGTCGTATCACAGTTCGTCACCAAGGTGGTGGACACAAACGTTTCTACCGTTTGGTTGACTTCAAACGTAACAAAGACAACGTTGAAGCAGTTGTTAAAACAATCGAGTACGATCCAAACCGTTCTGCAAATATCGCTCTTGTACACTACACTGACGGTGTGAAAGCATACATCATCGCTCCAAAAGGTCTTGAAGTAGGTCAACGTATCGTTTCAGGTCCAGAAGCAGATATCAAAGTCGGAAACGCTCTTCCACTTGCTAACATCCCAGTTGGTACTTTGATCCACAACATCGAGTTGAAACCAGGTCGTGGTGGTGAATTGGTACGTGCTGCTGGAGCATCTGCTCAAGTATTGGGTTCTGAAGGTAAATACGTTCTTGTTCGTCTTCAATCAGGTGAAGTTCGTATGATTCTTGGAACTTGCCGTGCTACAGTTGGTGTCGTCGGAAACGAACAACATGGACTTGTAAACCTTGGTAAAGCAGGACGTAGCCGTTGGAAAGGTATCCGCCCAACAGTTCGTGGTTCTGTAATGAACCCTAACGATCACCCACACGGTGGTGGTGAAGGTAAAGCACCAGTTGGTCGTAAAGCACCATCTACTCCATGGGGCAAACCTGCTCTTGGTCTTAAAACTCGTAATAAGAAAGCGAAATCTGACAAACTTATCGTTCGTCGTCGCAACGAGAAATAATATTAAACTAGTCGCCTAAGCAACTAGTAAATCCGCCAGCTCGGTAGCGCTCCATAGGAGCGCAAGCCGCTGTGGTACAACATTTAAAGGAGAAAATATAAAAATGGGACGCAGTCTTAAAAAAGGACCTTTCGTCGATGAGCATTTGATGAAAAAAGTTGAAGCTCAAGCTAACGACGAAAAGAAAAAAGTTATTAAAACTTGGTCACGTCGTTCAACGATCTTCCCAAGTTTCATTGGTTACACTATTGCAGTTTATGACGGACGTAAACACGTACCTGTTTACATCCAAGAAGACATGGTAGGTCACAAACTTGGTGAATTTGCACCAACTCGTACTTACAAAGGTCACGCTGCAGACGACAAGAAAACACGTAGAAAATAAGGAGAACATAAATGGCAGAAATTACTTCAGCTAAAGCAATGGCTCGTACAGTACGTGTTTCACCTCGTAAATCACGTCTTGTTCTTGATAACATTCGTGGTAAAAGCGTAGCCGATGCAATTGCAATCTTGACATTCACACCAAACAAAGCTGCTGAAATCATCTTGAAAGTTTTGAACTCAGCAGTAGCTAACGCTGAAAACAACTTTGGTTTGGATAAAGCTAACTTGGTAGTATCTGAAGCATTCGCAAACGAAGGACCAACTATGAAACGTTTCCGTCCACGTGCGAAAGGTTCAGCTTCACCAATCAACAAACGTACAGCTCACATCACTGTAGCTGTTGCAGAAAAATAAGGAGGTAAAATCGTGGGTCAAAAAGTACATCCAATTGGTATGCGTGTCGGCATCATCCGTGATTGGGATGCCAAATGGTATGCTGAAAAAGAATACGCGGATTACCTTCATGAAGATCTTGCAATCCGTAAATTCGTTCAAAAAGAACTTGCTGACGCAGCAGTTTCAACTATCGAAATCGAACGCGCAGTAAACAAAGTTAACGTTTCACTTCACACTGCTAAACCAGGTATGGTTATCGGTAAAGGTGGTGCTAACGTTGATGCACTCCGTGCGAAACTTAACAAATTGACTGGAAAACAAGTACACATCAACATCATCGAAATCAAACAACCTGATTTGGATGCTCACCTTGTAGGTGAAGGAATTGCTCGTCAATTGGAGCAACGTGTAGCTTTCCGTCGTGCACAAAAACAAGCAATCCAACGTGCAATGCGTGCTGGAGCTAAAGGAATCAAAACTCAAGTATCAGGTCGTTTGAACGGTGCAGATATTGCCCGTGCTGAAGGATACTCTGAAGGAACTGTTCCACTTCACACACTTCGTGCAGATATCGATTACGCTTGGGAAGAAGCAGATACTACATACGGTAAACTTGGTGTTAAAGTATGGATCTACCGTGGTGAAGTTCTTCCAGCTCGCAAAAACACTAAAGGAGGTAAATAACCAATGTTAGTACCTAAACGTGTTAAACACCGTCGTGAATTCCGTGGAAAAATGCGCGGTGAAGCAAAAGGTGGAAAAGAAGTAGCATTCGGTGAATACGGTCTTCAAGCTACAACTAGCCACTGGATCACTAACCGCCAAATCGAAGCTGCTCGTATCGCCATGACTCGTTACATGAAACGTGGTGGTAAAGTTTGGATTAAAATCTTCCCACACAAATCATACACTGCTAAAGCTATCGGTGTGCGTATGGGATCTGGTAAAGGGGCACCTGAAGGTTGGGTAGCACCAGTTAAACGTGGTAAAGTGATGTTCGAAATCGCTGGTGTATCTGAAGAGATCGCTCGCGAAGCGCTTCGTCTTGCTAGCCACAAATTGCCAGTTAAATGTAAATTCGTAAAACGTGAAGCAGAATAAGGAGAAGGCATGAAACTTAATGAAGTAAAAGAATTTGTTAAAGAACTTCGTGGTCTTTCTCAAGAAGAACTCGCGAAGCGCGAAAACGAATTGAAAAAAGAATTGTTTGAACTTCGTTTCCAAGCTGCTACTGGTCAATTGGAACAAACAGCTCGCTTGAAAGAAGTTAAAAAACAAATCGCTCGTATCAAAACAGTTCAATCTGAAGCGAAATAATAGACTAGGGAAGGAGAAATTTCAATGGAACGCAATAATCGTAAAGTTCTTGTTGGACGTGTTGTATCTGACAAAATGGACAAGACAATCACAGTTGTAGTTGAAACAAAACGTAACCACCCAGTCTATGGTAAACGTATTAACTACTCTAAAAAATACAAAGCTCATGATGAAAACAATGTTGCCAAAGAAGGCGATATCGTACGTATCATGGAAACTCGCCCGCTTTCAGCTACAAAACGTTTCCGTCTTGTAGAAGTTGTTGAAGAAGCGGTCATCATCTAATCAAACCTGAAAGGAGAAAACTGAAATGATTCAAACAGAAACTCGTTTGAAAGTCGCAGACAACAGCGGTGCTCGCGAAATCTTGACTATCAAAGTTCTTGGTGGTTCAGGACGTAAATTTGCAAACATCGGTGATGTTATCGTGGCATCTGTAAAACAAGCTACTCCTGGTGGTGCGGTTAAAAAAGGTGACGTTGTAAAAGCTGTTATCGTTCGTACTAAATCAGGTGCTCGTCGTGCTGATGGTTCATACATCAAATTTGACGAAAACGCAGCAGTTATCATCCGTGAAGACAAAACTCCTCGCGGAACACGTATCTTTGGCCCAGTTGCACGTGAATTGCGTGAAGGTGGCTTCATGAAGATCGTGTCACTTGCTCCAGAAGTACTTTAATTTTTAGAAACAAACTAGTCCCCTGGATTTACCTCCAGGGTGCCCTTATGGGCGTAAGAAAAATCAAGGAGAAACCTAATGTTTGTAAAAAAAGGCGACAAAGTTCGCGTAATCGCTGGTAAAGATAAGGGAACAGAAGCTGTTGTCCTTACTGCCCTTCCAAAAGTAAACAAAGTTATCGTTGAAGGTGTTAACATCGTTAAGAAACACCAACGTCCAACTAACGAACTTCCTCAAGGTGGTATCATCGAGAAAGAAGCAGCTATCCACGTATCAAACGTTCAAGTTTTGGACAAAAATGGTGTAGCTGGTCGTGTTGGTTACAAATTTGTAGACGGTAAAAAAGTTCGCTACAACAAAAAATCAGGCGAAGTGCTTGATTAATCACGAAGGAAAGGAGAAGTATAATGGCAAATCGTTTAAAAGAAAAATATCTTAATGAAGTAGTTCCTGCTTTGACAGAACAATTCAACTACTCATCAGTGATGGCTGTGCCTAAAGTAGATAAGATCGTTTTGAACATGGGTGTTGGTGAAGCTGTATCAAACGCTAAAAGCCTTGAAAAAGCTGCTGAAGAATTGGCACTTATCTCAGGTCAAAAACCACTTATCACTAAAGCTAAAAAATCAATCGCCGGCTTCCGTCTTCGTGAAGGTGTTGCGATCGGTGCAAAAGTTACCCTTCGTGGTGAACGTATGTACGAATTCTTGGATAAATTGGTTTCAGTTTCACTTCCACGTGTACGTGACTTCCACGGTGTTCCAACAAAATCATTTGATGGACGCGGAAACTACACACTTGGTGTGAAAGAACAATTGATTTTCCCAGAAATCAACTTCGATGACGTTGACAAAACTCGTGGTCTTGACATCGTTATCGTAACAACTGCTAACACTGACGAAGAGTCACGTGCATTGCTTACAGGCCTTGGAATGCCTTTTGCAAAATAATATAGGAGGTAAATCTAATGGCTAAAAAATCAATGATTGCTAAGAACAAACGTCCAGCGAAGTTCTCTACTCAAGCTTATACTCGTTGTGAAAAATGTGGTCGTCCACATTCAGTTTACCGCAAATTTAAACTTTGCCGTGTTTGCTTCCGTGAATTAGCTTACAAAGGACAAATCCCTGGTGTAACAAAAGCATCTTGGTAATTTAAGATATCAAGAGCGTCAAAACTCTAAGTGAAAATAGGAAACTTGACGAAGAAACTGAAGTTTCTAGGAAAGTTTATCTTTTTCACACAGAGTTTAGCCCGGGTTCAGTTGGGCTTGCCAATTTGAACACGAGCTACAGCTTTGGCAAAAAAGACCAATTTTCTTTGGAGCATCGCTCCTGCATCAAATTGCCTATTTTTGCTCTTGCTGTTACGCTCTTTGTATCATGTATTAACTAGCAAGTGCAACTTGCAAACTACTAGTAAGAGGAGAAAAACAAAATGGTTATGACTGACCCAATCGCAGACTTCCTAACTCGTATTCGTAACGCTAACCAAGCTAAACACGAAGTACTTGAAGTACCTGCATCAAACATCAAAAAAGGGATTGCTGAAATCCTTAAACGCGAAGGTTTTGTAAAAAACGTTGAAATCATCGAAGATGACAAACAAGGCATCATCCGTGTATTTCTTAAATACGGACCAAACGGTGAAAAAGTTATCACTAACTTGAAACGTGTTTCTAAACCAGGACTTCGTGTCTACAAAAAACGTGAAGACCTTCCAAAAGTTCTTAACGGACTTGGAATTGCTATCCTTTCAACTTCTGAAGGTTTGCTTACTGATAAAGAAGCACGCCAAAAGAATGTTGGTGGAGAAGTTATCGCTTACGTTTGGTAATATTTAGCTCCCAATTTCTTTGTGACTCTTCGTTATCGTCTCTTGCCTAACCCAAAGTTATGCCTGCGAGACGCTGCCTAGATTCACTTTGAAATTGAAACCTAAATGTCCCTTTAAATCGAGAAATCGATTTAACCCCGTGAAAACTGGCCATTCTGGCCTGACAATTTAACAGGAGAAAATAAACATGTCACGTATTGGTAATAAAGTTATCGTGTTGCCTGCTGGTGTTGAACTCACTAACAATGACAACGTTGTAACTGTAAAAGGACCTAAAGGAGAACTTACTCGTGAGTTCTCAAAAGATATTGAAATCCGTGTGGAAGGTACTGAAGTAACTCTTCACCGTCCAAACGATTCAAAAGAAATGAAAACTATCCACGGAACTACTCGTGCCCTTTTGAACAACATGGTTGTTGGTGTATCTGAAGGATTCAAGAAAGAACTTGAAATGCGCGGGGTTGGTTACCGTGCACAACTTCAAGGATCTAAACTTGTTTTGGCTGTTGGTAAATCTCATCCAGACGAAGTTGAAGCTCCAGAAGGAATTACTTTTGAACTTCCAAACCCAACAACAATCGTTGTTAGCGGGATTTCAAAAGAAGTAGTTGGTCAAACAGCTGCTTACGTACGTAGCCTTCGTTCACCAGAACCATATAAAGGTAAAGGTATCCGTTACGTTGGTGAATTCGTTCGCCGTAAAGAAGGTAAAACAGGTAAATAATGTTGAGTGGTTGATTTTCAACCACCAACCTATTTTCCAACTTTGTGCATAGCACACGATTTAAAACTAAAGAGGTGAAAACTGTGATTTCAAAACCAGATAAAAACAAACTCCGCCAAAAACGCCACCGTCGCGTTCGCGGAAAACTCTCTGGAACTGCTGATCGCCCACGTTTGAACGTATTCCGTTCTAATACAGGCATCTACGCTCAAGTGATTGATGACGTAGCGGGTGTAACGCTCGCAAGTGCTTCAACTCTTGACAAAGAAGTTTCAAAAGGAACTAAAACTGAACAAGCCGTTGCTGTCGGTAAACTCGTTGCAGAACGTGCAAACGCTAAAGGTATTTCAGAAGTGGTGTTCGACCGCGGTGGATATCTATATCACGGACGTGTGAAAGCTTTGGCTGATGCAGCTCGTGAAAACGGATTGAAATTCTAATAGGAGGACACTAGAAAATGGCATTTAAAGACAATGCAGTTGAATTAGAAGAACGCGTAGTTGCTGTCAACCGTGTTACAAAAGTTGTTAAAGGTGGACGTCGTCTTCGTTTCGCAGCTCTTGTTGTTGTTGGTGACCACAACGGTCGCGTAGGATTTGGTACTGGTAAAGCTCAAGAAGTTCCAGAAGCAATCCGTAAAGCAGTAGATGATGCTAAGAAAAACTTGATCGAAGTTCCTATGGTTGGAACAACAATCCCACACGAAGTTCTTTCAGAATTCGGTGGAGCTAAAGTATTGTTGAAACCTGCTGTAGAAGGTTCTGGAGTTGCCGCTGGAGGTGCAGTTCGTGCCGTTGTGGAATTGGCAGGTGTGGCAGATATTACATCTAAATCACTTGGTTCTAACACTCCAATCAACATTGTTCGTGCAACTGTTGAAGGTTTGAAACAATTGAAACGCGCTGAAGAAGTTGCTGCCCTTCGTGGTATTTCAGTTTCTGATTTGGCATAAGAAAGGGGATAAAATGGCTCAAATTAAAATTACTTTGACTAAGTCTCCAATCGGACGCATTCCATCACAACGTAAAACTGTTGTAGCACTTGGACTTGGCAAATTGAACAGCTCTGTTATTAAAGAAGATAACGCTGCTATCCGTGGTATGATCACTGCAGTATCTCACTTGGTAACAGTTGAAGAAGTAAACTAATGAATTTTTAGGGGATGTGCACTATACCATCCCCTAAAACTAGATATAGTCATCTATGATGACGTCGTATAGGCGAGTTGATTGGGGAGACAACCTTTTCTCCCTTATCGGCGCTAGCATTTTACAAAAGAGGAGAAAATAAAAATGAAACTTCATGAATTGAAACCTGCAGAAGGTTCTCGTAAAGTACGTAACCGCGTTGGTCGTGGTACTTCATCAGGTAACGGTAAAACATCTGGTCGTGGTCAAAAAGGTCAAAAAGCTCGTAGCGGTGGCGGAGTTCGCCTTGGTTTTGAAGGTGGACAAACTCCATTGTTCCGTCGTCTTCCAAAACGTGGATTCACTAACATCAACGCTAAAGAATACGCAATTGTGAACCTTGACCAATTGAACGTCTTTGAAGATGGTGCTGAAGTTACTCCAGTTGTTCTTATCGAAGCAGGAATTGTTAAAGCTGAAAAATCAGGTATTAAAGTTCTTGGTAACGGTGAGTTGACTAAGAAATTGACTGTGAAAGCAGCTAAATTCTCTAAATCAGCTGAAGAAGCTATCACTGCTAAAGGTGGTTCAGTAGAAGTCATCTAAGAGAGGTGACCTATGTTTTTTAAATTATTAAGAGAAGCTCTTAAAGTCAAGCAGGTTCGATCAAAAATTTTATTTACAATTTTTATCGTTTTGGTCTTTCGTATCGGAACTAGCATTACAGTTCCTGGTGTGAATGCCAATAGCTTGAATGCTTTAAGTGGATTATCCTTCTTAAACATGTTGAGCTTGGTGTCAGGAAATGCCATGAAAAACTTCTCAGTTTTTGCTCTTGGTGTTAGTCCCTACATTACGGCCTCTATCGTTGTCCAACTCTTGCAAATGGATATTTTACCCAAATTTGTAGAGTGGGGTAAACAAGGGGAAGTAGGTCGAAGAAAATTAAATCAAGCTACTCGTTATATTGCTCTTGTTCTAGCCTTTGTGCAATCTATCGGGATTACAGCAGGTTTTAATACTTTAGCTGGAGCTCAATTGTTGAAAACAGCTCTTACACCACAAGTCTTTATCATGATTGGTATCATCTTAACAGCTGGTAGTATGATTGTGACTTGGTTGGGAGAGCAAATTACAGATAAGGGATACGGAAATGGTGTTTCTATGATTATCTTTGCCGGGATTGTTGCCTCAATTCCAGAGATGATTCAAGGCATCTATGTTGACTACTTTGTGAACGTCCCAAGTAGCCGTATCAACTCATCTATCATTTTCGTAATCATTTTGATTATTACTGTATTGTTGATTATTTATTTTACAACTTATGTTCAACAAGCAGAATACAAAATTCCAATCCAATATACTAAGGTTGCACAAGGTGCTCCATCTAGCTCTTACCTTCCTTTGAAAGTAAACCCTGCTGGAGTTATCCCTGTTATCTTTGCAAGTTCGATTACTGCAGCGCCTGCGGCTATTCTTCAGTTTTTGAGCGCCACAGGTCATGATTGGGCTTGGGTAAGAACAGCACAAGAAATGCTGGCAACAACTTCACCAACTGGTATTGCTATGTATGCTTTATTGATTATTCTCTTTACATTCTTCTATACGTTTGTACAGATTAATCCTGAAAAAGCGGCAGAAAACTTACAAAAGAGCGGTGCTTATATCCACGGAGTTCGTCCTGGTAAAGGTACAGAAGAATATATGTCTAAACTTCTTCGTCGTCTTGCAACGGTTGGTTCTCTCTTCCTTGGTGTGATTTCGATTTTACCGATCGTAGCAAAAGATGTTTTCGGACTTTCAGAAGCAGTTGCTTTTGGAGGAACTAGTCTTTTGATCATTATCTCTACAGGTATTGAAGGAATCAAACAATTGGAAGGTTACCTATTGAAACGTAAGTATGTTGGTTTCATGGACAGAACAGAATAAAAGTATTTACTGAGTCAGTAAATGCTGAGGGAGTGGAGGTTTAACTCTAACATTAGTGAGAGTTTGGTCTCCCCTCTTCTATTTTGTTTTTAAATAGGGGTGAAAAGACTTTTTGCTTCTATTTAAAAATAAAATAAGGAGATCAAATCATGAATCTTTTGATTATGGGCTTACCTGGTGCAGGTAAGGGAACTCAAGCAGCAAAAATCGTAGAACAATTCCATGTTGCACATATCTCAACAGGTGATATGTTCCGCGCTGCTATGGCAAATCAAACTGAAATGGGTGTTCTTGCTAAGTCATACATTGACAAGGGTGAATTAGTTCCTGATGAAGTTACAAATGGAATCGTAAAAGAACGTCTTTCACAAGATGATATTAAAGAAACAGGATTCTTGTTGGATGGTTACCCACGTACGATCGAACAAGCTCATGCCTTGGACAAAACTTTGGCTGAACTTGACATTGAACTAGAAGGGGTCATCAACATAGAAGTGGATCCAGATAGCCTCTTGGAACGTTTGAGTGGCCGTATCATCCACCGCGTAACTGGAGCAACTTTCCACAAGGTCTTTAACCCACCAGTTGACTATAAAGAAGAAGATTACTACCAACGTGAAGATGATAAACCTGAGACAGTAAAACGTCGATTGGACGTTAATATTGCTCAAGGAGAACCAATCATTGCTCACTACCGTGCCAAAGGTTTGGTTCATGACATCGAAGGTAATCAAGATATCAATGATGTCTTCACAGATATCGAAAAAGTATTGACAAATTTGAAATAAAGCGTTTTTCACACTTGCAAAAATCCGCTACAAATGTTATACTAAGATAGTCTGACTTATAATTGTTGTCTCTGTGTCTAGAGGCATCGAATCGAAATTTATGGAGGTGCTTTTGCGTGGCAAAAGACGATGTGATTGAAGTTGAAGGCAAAGTAGTTGATACAATGCCGAATGCAATGTTTACGGTTGAACTTGAAAATGGACATCAGATTTTAGCAACAGTTTCTGGTAAAATTCGTAAAAACTATATTCGTATTTTAGCGGGAGATCGTGTTACTGTCGAAATGAGTCCATATGACTTGACACGTGGACGTATCACTTACCGCTTTAAATAATCGAAAAACTTGGAGGGATAAGAAATGAAAGTAAGACCATCGGTCAAACCAATTTGCGAATACTGTAAAGTTATTCGTCGTAATGGTCGTGTTATGGTAATTTGCCCAGCAAATCCAAAACACAAACAACGTCAAGGATAAGATAGAAAGGAGAAAACATGGCTCGTATTGCTGGAGTTGACATTCCAAATGACAAACGCGTAGTAATCTCATTGACTTATGTTTATGGTATCGGACTTGCAACATCTAAGAAAATTTTGGCTGCTGCTGGAATCTCAGAAGATGTTCGTGTACGTGATCTCACATCAGATCAAGAAGATGCTATCCGTCGTGAAGTGGATGCAATCAAAGTTGAAGGTGACCTTCGTCGTGAAGTAAACTTGAACATCAAACGTTTGATGGAAATCGGTTCATACCGTGGTATCCGTCACCGTCGTGGACTTCCTGTCCGTGGACAAAACACTAAAAACAACGCTCGCACTCGTAAAGGTAAAGCTGTTGCGATTGCTGGTAAGAAAAAATAATATAGGAGGTAAAAGTCTTGGCTAAACCAACACGTAAACGTCGTGTGAAAAAGAATATCGAATCTGGTATTGCTCATATTCACGCTACATTTAATAACACTATTGTTATGATTACTGATGTGCATGGTAATGCAATTGCTTGGTCATCAGCTGGTGCTCTTGGTTTCAAAGGTTCTCGTAAATCTACACCATTCGCTGCTCAAATGGCTTCTGAAGCTGCTGCTAAATCTGCACAAGAACACGGTCTTAAATCAGTTGAAGTTACTGTAAAAGGTCCAGGTTCTGGTCGTGAGTCAGCTATTCGTGCGCTTGCTGCCGCTGGTCTTGAAGTAACAGCAATTCGTGATGTGACTCCAGTGCCACACAATGGTGCTCGTCCTCCAAAACGTCGCCGTGTATAATCATCGCATTACACTGCTTTTCGTTTAAGAGGGAGTAACTAAATGATCGAGTTTGAAAAACCAAATATAACAAAAATTGATGAAAATAAAGATTATGGCAAGTTTGTAATCGAACCACTTGAACGTGGCTACGGTACAACTCTTGGTAACTCTCTTCGTCGTGTACTTCTAGCTTCTCTACCAGGAGCAGCTGTGACATCTATCAATATTGATGGTGTGTTACATGAGTTTGACACAGTTCCAGGTGTTCGTGAAGACGTGATGCAAATCATTCTGAACATTAAAGGAATTGCAGTGAAATCGTACGTTGAAGACGAAAAAATCATCGAACTAGATGTTGAAGGTCCTGCTGAAGTAACAGCCGGTGACATTTTGACAGATAGCGATATTGAAATTGTAAATCCAGATCATTATCTCTTTACAATCGGTGAAGGTTCTTCGCTAAAAGCGACTATGACTGTTAACAGTGGTCGTGGATATGTACCTGCTGATGAAAATAAAAAAGATAATGCACCAGTTGGAACACTTGCTGTAGATTCTATTTATACACCAGTTACAAAAGTCAACTATCAAGTGGAACCTGCTCGTGTAGGTAGCAATGATGGATTTGACAAATTAACCCTTGAAATCTTGACAAATGGAACAATTATTCCAGAAGATGCTTTAGGGCTTTCAGCACGTATTTTGACAGAACATCTTGATTTGTTTACAAATCTTACTGAGATTGCTAAGTCAACTGAAGTGATGAAAGAAGCTGATACTGAATCTGACGACCGTATTTTGGATCGTACGATTGAGGAACTGGACTTGTCTGTGCGTTCATACAACTGTTTGAAACGTGCCGGTATCAATACTGTGCATGATTTGACAGAAAAATCTGAAGCAGAGATGATGAAAGTACGAAATCTTGGACGCAAGAGTTTGGAAGAAGTGAAACTCAAACTCATTGATTTGGGTCTTGGATTAAAAGATAAATAAAGGAGGAATAAATGGCTTACCGTAAACTAGGACGCACTAGCTCACAACGTAAAGCAATGCTTCGCGATTTGACAACTGACCTTTTGATCAACGAATCAATCGTGACAACTGAAGCTCGTGCTAAAGAAATCCGTAAAACTGTTGAAAAAATGATTACTCTAGGTAAACGTGGTGATTTGCATGCACGTCGTCAAGCAGCTGCTTTCGTACGTAATGAAATCGCATCTGAAAACTATGATGAAGCAACTGATAAGTACACTTCTACTACAGCACTTCAAAAATTGTTCTCAGAAATTGCACCTCGTTATGCTGAACGTAACGGTGGATACACTCGTATCCTTAAAACTGAACCACGTCGTGGTGATGCAGCGCCAATGGCGATCATCGAATTAGTATAAAATCATCAATTTTGTTGAGTGTTATGATGATGGAGTCTTGTGCTCTTAGTCTAGCTCTGGTCTACCGCTAGGATCTCGGTCCTAGCGGGAACACTCATCATAAGTTGGGATAGTAGACGCTTGTTTACGAAATTGTTTTTTTCTTAAGAACAACTTCGTAAGCAGGCGTTTTTGAGTATTTTAGTTAGAATTATGCTATACTATTTGAAAAGAATCCTGTTTAATGTTCAGGTTTCCTATTAAAAGAAGAATTGGAGTTTGCTTATGAAAGCGATTATAACTGTTGTTGGTAAAGATAAATCTGGAATTGTTGCAGGTGTTTCTGGTAAAATTGCAGAATTGGGTTTGAATATTGATGATATCTCTCAAACTGTCTTGGATGAATATTTCACGATGATGGCTGTCGTCTCTAGTGATGAAAAACAAGATTTCACTTATCTTCGTAATGAATTTGAAGCTTTTGGGCAAACTTTGAATGTGAAAATCAATATTCAGAGTGCAGCGATTTTCGAAGCTATGTATAATATCTAGGAGGTTATCATGGATATTAGACAAGTTACTGAGACCATCGCCATGATTGAGGAGCAAAACTTCGATATCAGAACTATTACCATGGGGATTTCCCTTTTGGACTGTATCAATCCAGATATCAATCGTGCTGCGGAGAAAATTTATCAAAAGATTACGACCAAGGCAGCTAATTTAGTGGCTGTTGGCGATGAAATTGCGGCTGAGTTGGGGATTCCAATCGTTAATAAGCGTGTATCGGTGACTCCTATCTCTTTGATTGGGGCAGCGACAGATGCGACGGACTACGTTGTTCTGGCAAAAGCGCTTGATAAGGCTGCGAAAGAAATCGGTGTGGATTTTATCGGTGGCTTCTCTGCCTTGGTACAAAAGGGGTACCAAAAGGGAGATGAGATTCTCATCAATTCTATTCCTCGTGCTTTGGCTGAAACGGACAAGGTCTGCTCGTCAGTCAATATCGGCTCAACCAAGTCTGGTATCAATATGACGGCTGTCGCAGATATGGGACGAGTTATCAAGGAAACGGCTAATCTATCAGATATGGGGGCGGCCAAGTTGGTTGTATTCGCTAATGCTGTTGAGGACAATCCATTTATGGCGGGTGCCTTCCATGGTGTTGGGGAGGCAGATGTTATCATCAATGTCGGAGTTTCCGGTCCTGGTGTGGTGAAACGTGCCTTGGAAAAAGTTCGTGGACAGAGCTTTGATGTAGTAGCCGAAACAGTTAAGAAAACTGCCTTTAAAATCACTCGTATCGGTCAATTGGTTGGTCAAATGACCAGTGAGAGACTGGGTGTGGAGTTTGGTATTGTGGACTTGAGTTTGGCGCCAACTCCTGCGGTTGGAGATTCTGTTGCACGTGTCCTTGAAGAAATGGGGCTAGAAACAGTTGGGACACACGGGACGACGGCTGCCTTGGCACTCTTGAACGACCAAGTTAAGAAGGGTGGAGTGATGGCCTGCAACCAAGTTGGTGGTTTGTCTGGTGCCTTTATTCCTGTTTCTGAGGATGAAGGAATGATTGCTGCAGTACAAAATGGCTCTCTTAATTTGGAAAAACTAGAAGCTATGACGGCTATCTGTTCCGTTGGTTTGGATATGATTGCCATTCCGGAGGATACACCTGCTGAAACCATTGCTGCTATGATTGCAGATGAGGCTGCAATTGGTGTCATTAACATGAAAACAACGGCTGTTCGTATCATTCCAAAAGGAAAAGAAGGCGATATGATTGAGTTTGGTGGTCTATTGGGTACTGCACCTGTTATGAAGGTCAATGGAGCTTCGTCTGTTGATTTCATCTCTCGTGGAGGACAAATCCCAGCACCAATTCATAGTTTTAAAAATTAAGAAAATAGGAGAAATTTTAAGTTCTATTTAAGGTTGGATGTGTATACTATAATCATTAAATAAAGACCTCCTAATATTATTTGAAACAGATAACACTGATTTAGTTTGAATTTGATTTTCATCTAATATCTTTATTTAATAGAACTCCTAAACTTTTTCATAATAATCTCCTGCAAAAGTCACCTGTCTGGGTGGCTTTTGTTTTATCATCCATGATATAATAGAAGCAAACGGAGGACGGAAAATGGTAAAAGTACGATTGTATTTGGTACGTCATGGCAAGACTATGTTTAACACGATTGGTCGCGCGCAAGGTTGGAGCGATACTCCTTTAACGGCTGAAGGTGAGCGAGGGATTCAAGAATTAGGAATCGGTTTGCGAGAATCTGGTCTACAGTTTGATCGCGCTTATTCCAGTGATTCTGGCCGCACCATTCAGACAATGGGAATTATTCTTGAAGAACTTGGTTTGCAGGGGAAAATCCCTTATCGCATGGACAAACGTATCAGAGAATGGTGTTTTGGTAGCTTTGACGGAGCTTATGATGGTGATCTTTTCATGGGCATTATTCCTCGTATCTTTAATGTGGATCATGTTCACCAATTGTCTTATGCTGAACTGGCTGAGGGGTTGGTAGAGGTCGATACAGCTGGTTGGGCTGAAGGATGGGAAAAACTCAGTGGCCGAATCAAGGAAGGTTTTGAAGCGATTGCCAAAGAAATGGAAGAGCAAGGTGGGGGCAATGCCCTAGTCGTGAGCCACGGAATGACCATTGGAACCATTGTGTATCTGATTAATGGCATGCATCCGCATGGTCTCGATAATGGTAGCGTGACGATACTTGAATATGAGGACGGCCAGTTTAGCGTAGAAGTTGTCGGTGACAGTAGTTACCGACAACTAGGACGTGAGAAGATGGAGGAAGTCTCTATTTAATTAGTCTAGACTTGTTTGCAATGAACTAGGAATCTAGTAGGAATATCAAAATAAGAAAAAACAGCCGAAGTAATCCTTTCGGCTGTTTTTGATGGGGAAAACTAAAGTGTAATGCTATTGCTTTTAGAGATTTTCATAAACAAGAGCAAGGAACCTACTGTTAGAACAGTCAGGATAGTTGATAAGGCTGCGGCTACACCGTAATTCCCTCTGAGAACCTCTGTATAAATGGCTACAGTCATTGTTCTTGTTTTGACATTGTAGAGGAGGATAGAAGTAGAGAGTTCTGAAATCATTGTAACCCAAGATAGGATAGCTCCAGAAATAATACCAGATAGCATCATTGGAGTTGTAATCTTGGCAAAGGTATTGAGACGACTACTTCCTAAGCTCTCGGCGGCTTCTTCAATACTTGGTGCTATTTGTTGCAAGCTAGCAACAGATGAGCGAATAGTATAAGGCAATCTTCTGACAGATAGGGACATGATCAAGATGAAAGCTGTCCCTGTAATCATAAGAAATCCACTTCCAAATAGGCCAGTATTGAAGGAAGAAATGAAGGCAATCCCTAGAACGGTTCCTGGTACAATATAAGGGACCATACTGAGGCTGTCAATTAAGTTTGTAAACAAGTTCCGTTTTCTAACGGCTAGGTAGGAGATAAATGTTGCAAATAGGACAACTAGGACTAAGGCAATCAAAGGGATACGAATGGTATTGAAAATAGCAGAACCCATACGATTGAAAGCTACCTTGTAACTGTTTAGAGAATAACCTTTGACAAATACCATACCTGATGTTTTTAGGAAAGAAGTATAAATCAAGTAGACTTGAGGTAGAACAGAGAACAAGATAATCCCGTATACTGTTGCATAAATGGCAGCCATTTTTCCTTTTGTAGTTTTTTTAGGCTCAATTGGATGGAGCGAATTCATGCTGAAACTGTAGCGATTTGAAATGTATTTTTGGATAAGGAAAATTGCCAAGGCAATGATAATCGCCATAATTGCTAACGCAGATGCAAAAGCAGAATTTCCTCCAACTTCGCTAATAAATTGGGTATAAATCAGAACAGGGAAAGTCCGATATCCTTCACCAATTAACATAGGTGTTCCAAAATCTGAGAATGCTCTCATAAATACAAGTAGGGCAGCAGCTAGTAAGGTTGGAACTAGGAGAGGTAAAACAACCGTTACGATACGCTTAAATCCGAAGGACCCCATATTTTCAGCGGCTTCAAGTAGAGAATTGTCAATACTTTTCATTGTCCCAGCAACGTATAGAAATACCAGTGGGAATAGTTGCAGTGTAAAGACAAGTACAATTCCTTTGAATCCATAAATATCGATAGCTGGAAGATGAAGGGCATTTGTCAAGAATTTAGTGATGACCCCATTTCGTCCCAGCAAGAGAATCCAGGAGTAGGCTCCCACAAAAGGAGCTGACATAGAAGCAATGATAATCAATATTTGTAGAAATTTCTTCCCCTTGAAATCATACATGGAAAAGAGATAAGCTAATAAGGTTCCTACAACTAAAGAAGTGACAGTGGCGGTAATGGAAACCTTGAAACTGTTGACGAGTGTCTCAGAGTAGTAGGCTTTACTAAAGAAAGTGACAAAATTAGCTAGTGAAAATTGTCCTTCATGTATGAGTGCTTGCTTGAGCACGGTAACGATAGGATAAACGAGAAAGACAAGATAGGTAAGAAAGATGAAGAAAGAGGAGGCTGTCCAAATATTTAGTTTTTTACGTTCCATGGTTGACTCCTTTTATCAGGTTTTGGGAACCATCTGCAGAAAAGACGTTTAATTTTTGAGTATTGATTCGTAGACGAATACGATCGCCTTTTTGTAGATCTTCTTCAAAAGTTGATTCTTCGCTAACTTGAATTTTTGAGGCAAAACCTGTCTCGATGAAATACTCCGTATTTAGTCCAAGATAGACGCTATCGCTAATAGTTCCTTCAATATCTCCAGATTCATCTTTGATAAACTCTTCAGGACGAATGCTTACATGAATAGCTTGTTCCTCAGCTTGATCAAGAGCTGGCATTCGAAGGGCATAGCCATCTGAAAAGACGATATAAGCGCCGTCGCTTCGTTTTTCAAGATTGGCAGGGATAATATTTGTTCGTCCGATAAAGGTTGCTACAAACTCATTAGCTGGTTTATGATAGAGTTCTTTTGGTCGGCCGATTTGTTGGATAACTCCATCTTTCATAACAGCAATTTGGTCTGAAATAGCCATAGCTTCTTCTTGGTCGTGGGTTACATAAACAGTTGTAATTCCTACTTCGTGTTGGATTTCTCGAATGGCTTGACGCATATCCAAGCGAAGTTTGGCATCCAGGTTACTAAGGGGCTCGTCCATGAGGAGAACACTTGGATTAACCGCTAAGGCACGTGCCAAGGCGACACGTTGTTGTTGTCCCCCACTGAGTTTATCGGGCTTTCGATCCGCATATTGAGCAATTTGCATGAGTTCAAGATATTTATTGGTCTGTTGTACCAATTCTTCTTTAGGGACTTTCTTTTGCTTGAGACCAAAAGCGACATTATCTCGGACAGTCAAATGTGGGAAAATAGCGTAGTTTTGGAAAACCATCCCGATATTGCGTTTGCTGGGTTCCATATTATTGATTTTTGTATCATCGAAGTAAAATTCTCCTCCTTCGATACTGTTGAAACCTGCAATCATACGAAGAAGAGTCGTTTTTCCACAACCTGAAGGCCCAAGAAGGGTAAAGAGACTTCCTTTTGGAATTGTAATGTTCAAATTCTCAATAACAGGGACATCGTGGTAGATTTTTTTGGCGTTAATAATTTTGATCTCACTCATAGTGAACCTCTTTTACTGTTTAGATTGGATATCTGTAAAGACTTCGTTGTATTTCTTAACGATATCTGATTTATTCTTGATGACATAATCATAATCTTCAGTGAGTGTTTTGATTTTGTCAATTGGTTTCATGTTTTCGCTTGTTTTAGCATTTTTACGAACAGGACGGTTAGTAGTGGTTGTACCAAGTGTATCCTGTACTTCTTGAGAGATGATGAAATCGATAAATTTCTTGGCATTTTCCATGTTCTTAGCTTTTTTAACGATAGCAGCACTAGCAGGTAGGAAGACTGTTCCTTCTTTTGGATAGACAACTTTGATGTTAGCTCCGTCATTTAAGAGTTTAACAGCTGGATCTTCATAAGAGAGACCAACAGCCATTTCTCCATCAGCGACTGCTTTATAGACACCAGATGAACTTGAACCGATTTTACCATCAATAAGTGTGAAGAGATCTTTTACATAAGACCAAGCCTTATCATCTTTGTAACCACCTTGAGCTTGTAGCATATTTGTTAATTGAGCAAAGGCGCTAGAAGAGTTTGCTGGGTCAGCAGTTGCAATTTTTCCTTTTAGTTCAGGTTTGAGAAGGTCGCTATATCCTTCGATGTTCATGCCTTTCGTTAAATCAGGATTGACGATTAAAACACTACCATCTAGTGTATAAGGTGTAGAGTAGCCAGTTGTGTTTTGATATTCTTTGATAACATTATCATTTTCTTTTGAAGTATAGTTTTCAAAGAGTTCTCCGTGGGTAGCATATTGTGTATAAGAACCACCAAAGATGACATCGGCTACAGGAGCTTCTTTTTCTGACTCTAGTTTTTTGAAAAGTTCTCCAGTACCAGCTTGAATCAGTTCTACTTTGATACCATATTTTTCTTCAAAGGCAGGAATAGTTGCTCCGATTAAGCCCTCTGAGTTTGGTGAATAAACGACTAGCGAACCGCCGTCTCCTTTATCAGATGAACTGTCATCGGCAGATTCATTAGAAGAACAAGCAGCAAGACCAAAAAGAGCTAGTCCGCAAGCAGCATAATACATCCATTTCTTTTTCATGATGGATACCTCCGTTATGTTATTTAAGTTTATTTTAAAATAATGTAAGCGTTTTTAAAACCGATAATTCTATTCTATTAGAGTAAAATTCTCTACAAAAACGGAAGCAATCTTTTTGATTTTATACTAGGGTGCGACAGTTAATCACTGGTAAGTCAAATTTTATTTTTTAGATTGGATATCTATGAAAATGTCATTGTACTTTTTAAGAATGGCGGATTTGTTTTTAATGACATAATCTGAATCTTCGGTGGCAATCTTGATTTCTGTCATAGCCTTCATATTTTTATTGGTTTTAGCATTTTTACGAATGGGTCTGATTGTAGTTTCAGTTCCTAGCTTATCTTGGATTTCTTGAGAAAGGAGGAAATCGATAAATTTCTTAGCGTTTTCCATGTGTTTAGCATTTTTGATGATAGCTGCGTTACCAGGTAAAAAGACGGTTCCTTCTTTTGGATAAATAACTTTTACATCAACTCCGTCGTTTAAGAGTTTTAAGGCAGGGTCTTCATAGGTGAGTCCTACAGCCATTTCCCCATCGGCGACAGCTTTATAAACATTTGAAGAGCTAGATGCAATTTTTCCATCTACTAGGGTAAAGAGATTTTTCACATAGGTCCAAGCTTGTTCATTTTCGTATCCGCCTTGATCGACAAGCATGTTTGTTAATTGAGCAAAAGCGCTAGAAGCATTACTAGGATCAGCAGTAGCAATTTTTCCTTTTAATTTAGGATTGAGCAGATCATTGTAGCCTTCAATTTTTATATCTTTTGTAAGGGCTGAATTGGCAATGATAACACTGACGTCCAGTGTGTAAGGTGTGTAGAATCCTGTTTTATTTTGATATTCAGGGATTATCTGGTCGTTCTCTTGGGAAATATAAGGTTCAAAAAGTTTTTCGTTAGAAGAGAAGAGGGCGTAGGAGCCTCCGAAAATGACATCAGCTACAGGGGATTCTTTTTCAGCCTCAGCTTTTTTGAACAATTCACCAGTGCTAGCTTGTACTAAGTCAACCTTGATACCATATTTTTCTTCAAAGGCTGGGATTGTTTCTTCGATAAGGTCTTCAGGGTTAGGTGAGTAGACAACCAAAGTATTATCTGAATCTTTTTCAGTACTAGTTTCCGCTTCTATAGCAGAAGAACATCCTGACAAAGTAAGAAATATCCATCCACAAGATAGAAAGAACAGTAGTTTTTTCATAATTATCTCCTTTTTTACGAACATTTTCTCTACCTAGATTGTTAATGTTTTTAAATTGTAGAGTTCTACAGGATATAATAAAAACCTTAAAGAAATCTAAAACGAAAAATAGGGAATGAGTTCCTAGAGCAAGGATGGGTGAATTGTAGCTGTGATTTTGATGGTAATACTCTCAAAATACGTCGCTTTATTTGTAATATCAAAGCTATGATTTGAGTAGTTAGCACTTTGATTTTCATTGGGTAAAAGTACAAAATAAAAAGATTGCTAAAGTTGAGCAATCCTTTTACATCAATGGTTTTTATCCATAAGTTTTAATTCTTTTGGAGAAATATGGAGATACTTTTTAAAAACTTTGGCAAAATATTTATAGTCTGAAAATCCAACTTGTTCAGAGATATCGCTTAGGGGGGAATTGGGGGACTCAGCTATTTTATCTATAGCTTGCTTGAGGCGGTAGCGTAAGATATATTCATTTAGCGTCATTGGGAAGTCTTCTTTGATAACCTTATATAGATAACTTTCACTATATCCTAGATTATCTGCAATGGTAGAAATGGTAAAGTGCATGCAGTAGTGTTGGTGCACAAATTCAAGAATTTGCTGAATGATTTGGTTTTGTGTATCAACTTGTTGGATAGAGGTGAGTAAAGTTTGATATTCTTCTAAAAAAGGAGTTTCTTGATAAGTGCTAACTCTTAATCGCAAAACAATTTTTTGAAGACATTCTGTCAACTCCTTGGTATCAATTGGTTTGGATAAGAAATCAACTGCTCCATATTGCATGGCTTTTTTGGCATTTTGAAAATCGTTATAGCCTGATAAGATAACTTTTTCATAAGAAAGGGTACGAGTGGCCTCGAACATCATAAAAGCATCCATAATTGGCATTGTGATGTCTGTTAAGACAATATGAGGTTCTTTTTCTTGGATGAGTTTCATTCCCTCTTGACCGTGACTTGCAGCTCCTACGACTTGGATACCTAAGGCAGAGTAGTCTACGGCAATCTCTAGCCATTTTCGAATGAGGTGTTCGTCTTCTACGATAATGAGCTTAAACATGAGTTAGTCCTTTCGTTATAAATTTGACCCAAGTTTCTCCTTGGCGATTGACTCCTAAATCTAGCTGGACATCAGAAAAGAAATTGCTCAATCGTTTATAGCTGTTAACGATGCCATGCTGGGTATGAGGACTTTCTAAAGAGTCTAAAATAGAGAGTCGCTCTTGTTTTGTGAGTCCTCCAGCATTATCCTTGACTAAAAAAGTCAGAGAATCTGATTCTAAGGTAATTTGGATATCTATATGAAGATCAATACGGTATTGCATCCCATATTTTATAGCATTTTCTACTAGAGGAAGCAAAAAAAGTTTAGGAATAGCTTGATTATCGATAGTTTCCGGACATACAATATTATAGGAAAAGTGCTCGAAACGAATTTTATGAATAATAAGATAATCCTCTATAATCTTTAAATCTTGACAAATGGTTGTTTCTTTTTCTAAATCCGTGATACTGTAGCGAAGAATGCGCGTGAGATTTTGAATCAGATTTTGTGTGAGAGCTGCATCCATTAAAGAAGTGATTTTAATCGTTTCAAGTGTATTGTAGAGAAAATGAGGATTGAACTGAGCTTCCAACATTTTTCTTTCAAAAATCCACTTTTCTTTTTCTATGGTCAACATTTTCTGATGAAGTTGATCTAATTCATACAACATATTATTAATTTTTTCGGCCATAAACTCAAACTCATCACCTGTTTGTAGATAGAGTTTTTTTTCTGCTTGTTTGGGAATTTCTTGAAGTTGGTAAACTAAGCTTTCAATAGGAACAGCGTTGTGTGTAGCAATCTTATGAGCAATTCGTCTTGCTTGCCAGAAGTAGAGGAAGAATATACATAAGGTGAGAATGGATGCTAGCCCGAGTAAGCTAGGAATGGGAAAGAAGGATTGAAAAGTATAGATTGAAAAAATAGCACCGACTTTTTCTTTTTGAACAATAAGCGGTTCATTCGCATACCAGTGGGTGCGAGAGTGTAGGAGCTTTTCATCAAATTTTTCCAGAGTGGAACGAGTAAATTGATTTGTGTTGTTGGAAAACATATTTCCAAAGTTATCGGTAATGATATATTTAGAATTTATCATTGGGAAACTTGAGATGAAATCATTCTCATTTACGAAAGCAATAGTATAGGCCTTAACTCGTTGGTTTTGAAGTAGTGGTTTGATAAAGAGTGTGTAGTGTTGCTTGTCTGAAGAGAGTGCAATTTTTTCTGTAACTTTATCTTGAGAAGGATTTTGAATGAGCAGTTTTAGATAATAGGGTGATAAAATACTTTCTTGATGATTTCGATTGGTACTAAATAGTAATTCACCTGTATCACTTAGGATAATGAGATCAGAACTAAGTTTTAATTTAGCTTTTGTCTCGTAAAATAAGCTAAAGACTTCTCGCTCTGTGTGTTTACCATCCAAAAATCCAGGAATCATTTTATAGTTCATAGTGGTTAGGAGTTCACTATTTGCTTCTTTCATCTCTTGAACTTGTTTGACAATCTGTCTCGTATCTTTGGATAGTTGTTGCCTTTGTAAAAAATAGGAAAAACCAAAAAGTAAAATAAGTAGTAAAAGAGAGGTCACAAAGGCTGCGATAGAGCTTCTATGGAGAATTTCTTTTTGGAGAGATTTTTTAAAAGAATGAGACATCCATTACCTCCTTAAAAGGGTTTTCTATTATAAGTATAGCAGTTTAAAAAATCTAGAGCAAGGTAAAATAGAAAAGGTCTAACCAAAATTTTTTAGCTAAACCTTTTGAAAAGTTAAGTATATATTGTAGATACTTGTTATATGCAAATAGCTAGAGCAGTTCAAGAAGATAAACTAGAAATAGCAATTAATATGATGGTTCAGAAATACCTTTTGATAATCAATAAGATCTTCAGGATGAAGTGCGTTGACTCCATCCATTTCATATTTCCGATTTAATAAACGATATTTGTTTTCACCAAATTGATGAAAAGGGAGTAGTTGAACTTGGTCGATATTTAATGAGTTAAATAAAGTAGCGAATTCTTCTGCATCCTCTAAACTATTGTTAAAATCAGGGATAACTGGGATTCTTAAAACGATAGTTTTATGTTGAGAAAAAGCATAATGAATGTTTTTAATAATCATTTGATTAAAAACCCCAGTCACTTTTTTATGTTTTATAGAATTATAATGTTTTAGATCTGTGTAGATAAAATCCACATATTGGATTAAATCAATGAATTTTTCATGGTCAACAAAGGCAGTAGTTTCAATGGCAGTGTGTATGTGATGATCTTTGGCTGACTTTAAGATAGCTTTAGCAAATTCAAACTGAGCAAATATTTCACCTCCAGATAAAGTTAAACCTCCACCGGATTCTTCGTAAAATTCTTTGTCTTTCAATACTTCTGTAATAATTTCTTCTACAGTTTTTTCTTCACCGACTAAAGTGAATTTCTCACGTTGAGCATCTTTCATTTTTTCAGGTTTCATTCTTTGAGATTCAGGATTAGAACACCATGGGCAGCGCAGAGGACATCCTTTTAAAAAAACAGTTGTACGAATGCCTGGACCGTCATGAATTGAAAAGTGTTGAATATTAAAAATAATTCCTTTAGATACTTCCATAATAGTTCCTCCTCTTCATAATTCTATCCTATCACAAAAACGAAAGAAAAACAATTACGAACGAAAGTTTAATTTGTTGTTTTTTGCTATTTATTTTGGTAGAATAAAACGGAGGTGTAAAATGAAAAGATTGGAACAAATTATTAAATTAGTATCAGAATATGAAAAGATTGATGTTAATACATTGTCGGAAAAATTAAATGTATCGAAAGTAACGATTAGAAAAGATTTAGATAAATTAGAGTCAAAAGGCTTACTACACAGAGAGCATGGATATGCTGTGTTAAATAGTGGAGATGACTTAAATGTACGCTTGTCAATTAATTATGAAATTAAGAGAAAAATTGTTCAAGAAGCAGTAAAATTGGTGTCAGATAATGAAACAATAATGATAGAATCTGGTTCAACCTGTGCTTTACTTGCTGAGGAAATTTGCAAGCAAAAAAGAAATGTCACTATTGTAACAAATTCATTTTTTATAGCAAATTTTGTAAGAGGTTATGATTCATGTCGTGTTATTGTTCTTGGTGGAGAGTTTCAGAAAGATTCACAGGTTACTGTAGGACCTTTATTAAAAGAAATGATACAGACTTTTCATGTGCGTCAAGCTTTTGTTGGGACAGATGGCTACGATAAAGAGATGGGCTTTACAGGAAAAGATTTAATGCGCAGTGAGGTAGTTCAATATATTTCAGCAGCGTCGGATAAAGTCATTGTGCTAACTGACTCAAGTAAATTTGATAAAAGGGGTACAGTAAGAAGATTTGCTTTAAGTCAAGTCTATGAAGTAATAACAGACGAAAAACTTTCTAAACAAAATATAGCTACATTAGAAAATGCTGGGATAATGGTTAAGGTAGTTTCGTAAGAGGTTAAGTGTATGAATCAAGATAGGAATAAACTGCTCTCTAAAATTGCTTATCTGTATTATATTGAAAACTTAAATCAGTCACAAATAGCAGCAAAATTAGGAATTTATAGAACCTCTATTAGTAGAATGTTAACAGAAGCAAGGAATGCAGGAATTGTTAAAATTGAAATAGAGAATTTTGATACCAATATGTTTAAGTTGGAAAATTATGTAAAAGAAAAATATGGTCTGGAAAGTTTAGAAATTATTCCAAATGAATTTGATGATAATCCAACAATTTTATCTGAAAGAATTTCTCAAGTTGCAGCAGGTGTCCTTAGGAATTTAATTGATGATAATATGAAAATTGGCTTTTCTTGGGGGAAAAGTTTAAGTAATTTAGTAGATTTAATCCACAGCAAAAGTGTCCGAAATGTTCACTTCTATCCTCTAGCAGGTGGTCCTAGTCACATACACGCTAAATACCATGTGAATACACTGATTTATGAAATGTCTAGAAAATTTCATGGAGAGTGTACATTTATGAATGCAACAATTGTGCAAGAAAATAAATTGTTAGCAGATGGTATTTTGCAATCAAGATATTTTGAAGATTTGAAAAATAGTTGGAAAGATTTAGATATAGTTGTGGTTGGGATTGGTGATTTTAGTAATAAAGGAAAACATCAATGGTTAGACATGCTTACAGAGGATGACTTTAAAGAATTGACAAAAGTTAAAACTGTAGGGGAAATTTGTTGTCGATTCTTTGATTCAAAAGGTAAAGAAGTTTATGAGAACTTACAGGAAAGAACGATAGCAATCTCTTTGGAAGATTTAAAAAATATTCCTCAAAGTTTAGCTGTTGCTTATGGTGATACGAAAGTATCTGCGATTCTTTCTGTCTTGCGTGCTAATCTAGTAAATCATCTGATTACAGATAAAAATACAATTTTAAAAGTTTTAGAAGAAGATGGTGATTTTTCTTTTCGAAATATTTTATGCGAGTGAAAATGATAGACTGATATCAGTTTATCGTTTTTTCTTTTTAATCAATTGCACATTTGTGCTTGTATAAATAAAAATAGTTTATTTGTTGTTTTTAGATTGACAAGTTTATTATGTAGTTGTATTCTATAGTTACAAAAGAAAATTTTAAAATTTCAAATGAAAAAAGCTTTTTACATAGTGAAATGAGGAGGAATTTATGGAAATTATTGTTCCAGATCAAATTATCATGGGTTTAATTTTATATGCTGGCGATGCGAAACAACATATTTATAAAGCGTTAGATTATATAAAAAACGGTACATGTGAACGATGTGAAGAAGAAATCCAGTTAGCTGATGCAGCCTTATTAGAAGCCCATAATCTACAAACAAAATTCTTGGCACAGGAAGCGTCTGGTACAAAGACAGAAATAACAGCTCTCTTTGTTCATTCACAAGATCATCTCATGACTAGTATGACGGAGATTAATTTAATCAAAGAAATTATTAGTTTGAGAAAAGAACTTCATAAAAAATAATACTAGAGTATTAACATAGAGGAGGAAAATATAATGGTGAAGATTGGTTTGTTTTGTGCAGCAGGCTTTTCTACTGGTATGCTTGTAAATAATATGAAAATTGCAGCGCAATCTAGTGGAGTTGAGGCAGAAATAGAGGCGTTTTCTCAGTCTAAATTAGCGGATTATGCCCCAAATCTAGATGTTGCACTGTTGGGGCCTCAAGTTGCTTATACATTAGATAAATCAAAAGAAATTTGTGATAAGTGTGATGTTCCGATAGCTGTTATTCCGATGATGGACTATGGTATGTTAGATGGGAAAAAAGTATTAGATTTAGCCCTATCTTTGATTAGTGGGTAAGAAAAGGAGATTTATTATGGCAAAGATGGATGTTCAAAAAATCATTGCACCTATGATGAAGTTTGTGAATATGCGTGGTATTATAGCTCTAAAAGATGGTATGTTAGCAATTTTGCCATTGACAGTAGTTGGTAGTTTATTCTTGATTATGGGACAATTGCCATTTGAAGGATTAAACAAGAGCATTGCTAGTGTATTTGGAGCAAATTGGACAGAGCCGTTTATGCAAGTATATTCAGGAACTTTTGCGATTATGGGTCTAATTTCTTGTTTTTCAATTGCCTATTCTTATGCTAAGAATAGCGGAGTAGAGGCTTTGCCAGCTGGGGTTCTATCTGTATCTGCATTCTTTATTTTGCTAAGATCATCTTATATCCCTAAACAAGGTGAGGCGATTGGGGATGCTATTAGTAAAGTTTGGTTTGGAGGTCAAGGAATTATCGGTGCTATCATTATAGGTTTGGTAGTAGGAAGTATTTATACCTTCTTTATAAAGAGAAAAATTGTTATTAAGATGCCAGAACAAGTTCCACAAGCTATTGCGAAACAGTTTGAAGCAATGATTCCAGCATTTGTAATTTTCTTACTTTCTATGATTGTATATATTTTAGCGAGCTCATTGACTAATGGCGGAACATTCATAGAAATGATTTATTCTGCTATTCAAGTTCCATTGCAAGGTTTAACTGGATCTTTGTATGGTGCAATTGGAATTGCATTCTTTATATCATTTTTATGGTGGTTTGGTGTCCATGGACAATCGGTAGTAAATGGAGTAGTGACAGCTCTGCTTTTATCTAATCTTGATGCTAATAAAGCTATGTTAGCCTCTGGTAATCTATCATTAGAAAATGGTGCACATATTGTTACTCAACAATTTTTAGATTCATTTTTAATTCTATCTGGTTCAGGAATTACGTTTGGTCTTGTAGTTGCCATGCTTTTTGCAGCAAAATCTAAACAGTACCAAGCGTTAGGGAAAGTAGCAGCTTTTCCAGCAATATTTAACGTAAATGAGCCAGTTGTATTTGGATTTCCGATTGTCATGAATCCAGTTATGTTTGTACCTTTCATTCTTGTTCCTGTACTTGCAGCTGTTATAGTATATGGAGCTATTGCAACAGGTTTCATGCAGCCATTTTCAGGAGTTACCTTACCTTGGAGCACCCCAGCTATTATATCAGGATTTATGGTTGGTGGATGGCAAGGAGTTATTACTCAGCTGGTGATATTAGCGATGTCTACATTAGTTTATTTCCCATTCTTTAAAGTACAGGATCGTTTAGCGTATCAGAATGAAGTTTGATAAATGTAAAAAACATTTGTGTATTATCATTAAACACACATTTGTGCTAAAAATTAGGGAGTTAAAGTTTTTCTAGTTAAAAGCTTGAAATTCTCTAAAAAATTAGGTATTATATTTTCGAAAGAAACAAAAATATTTTCGAAAGAAAGGTGATTACGATGGTAAATACAGAAGTAGCAAGAACAACAATCAAGACAGAATATTTTGGCAGCCTTACTGAAAGGATGAACAAATATCGAGAAGATGTTTTAAATAAAAAACCTTATATTGATGCTGAGAGAGCAGTTCTAGCAACACGCGCTTATGATCGATATAAGGAGCAACCTAATGTCTTAAAACGCGCCTATATGCTGAAAGAAATTTTGGAAAATATGACTATCTATATCGAAGAAGAATCTATGATTGCGGGAAATCAAGCTTCTTCCAATAAAGATGCTCCTATTTTTCCAGAATATACGCTAGAATTTGTTCTCAATGAGTTGGATCTTTTTGAAAAGCGTGATGGAGATGTTTTCTATATTACAGAAGAAACAAAAGAACAACTTAGAAGTATCGCTCCGTTTTGGGAAAATAATAATTTACGTGCTAGAGCTGGTGCCTTATTACCTGAAGAAGTGTCTGTTTATATGGAAACAGGATTCTTCGGTATGGAAGGTAAGATGAATTCTGGAGATGCTCACTTAGCAGTTAACTATCAGAAACTGTTGCAATTTGGTTTAAGAGGTTTTGAAGAGCGAGCTCGTAAAGCGAAAGCAGCTCTAGATTTAACAGATCCAGCAAGTATTGATAAATATCATTTTTACGACTCTATATTTATTGTAATCGATGCTATTAAAGTATATGCAAATCGCTTTGTTGATCTTGCAAAAAATTTAGCCGAAAATGCAAATCCTAAACGTAAGAAAGAATTACTTGAGATTGCAGATATTTGCTCTAGAGTCCCATATGAACCGGCAACTACTTTTGCAGAAGCTATTCAATCAGTTTGGTTTATTCAATGTATTTTACAAATTGAATCTAATGGCCACTCTCTTTCATATGGTCGTTTTGATCAATATATGTATCCATATATGAAGGCTGATTTAGAAAGTGGTAAAGAAACAGAAGATAGCATTGTTGAACGTCTGACAAATCTTTGGATTAAGACAATTACAATTAATAAGGTTCGCAGTCAAGCACATACATTTTCTTCAGCAGGAAGTCCTTTATATCAAAATGTTACCATTGGTGGACAGACTCGAGATAAGAAGGATGCTGTTAACCCATTATCTTATTTGGTATTAAAATCAGTTGCACAAACCCATCTACCGCAACCTAATCTAACTGTACGTTACCATGCAGGTTTAGATGCTCGTTTCATGAATGAGTGTATTGAAGTGATGAAACTTGGTTTTGGTATGCCTGCATTTAATAATGATGAGATTATTATTCCTTCTTTTATTGCAAAAGGAGTATTGGAAGATGATGCTTATGATTACAGTGCCATTGGATGTGTTGAAACGGCAGTTCCAGGGAAATGGGGCTATCGTTGCACAGGTATGAGTTATATGAACTTCCCTAAGGTTCTACTTATCACGATGAATGATGGAATTGATCCGGCTTCGGGTAAACGGTTTGCACCAAGCTTTGGTCATTTTAAGGATATGAAGAACTTTTCTGAATTAGAAAATGCTTGGGATAAAACACTAAGATATTTGACACGAATGAGTGTTATTGTTGAAAATTCTATTGATTTATCATTGGAACGAGAAGTTCCTGATATTCTATGTTCAGCATTGACTGATGATTGTATTGGTCGTGGAAAACACCTTAAAGAAGGTGGAGCAGTATATGATTATATATCAGGTTTGCAAGTTGGAATTGCAAATTTGTCGGATTCATTAGCTGCAATTAAAAAATTGGTATTTGAGGAAGAACGTATAAGCCCAAGTCAGCTTTGGCATGCACTGGAAACAGATTATGCCGGGGAAGAAGGTAAGGTCATTCAAGAAATGTTGATTCATGATGCACCTAAGTACGGTAATGATGATGATTATGCCGACAAATTGGTTACTGCTGCTTATGACATTTATGTTGATGAAATTGCTAAATATCCTAATACACGTTATGGAAGAGGTCCTATTGGAGGAATTCGTTATTCAGGAACATCTTCTATCTCAGCCAACGTAGGACAGGGACGTGGAACATTAGCAACGCCAGATGGACGCAACGCGGGTACACCGTTAGCAGAGGGTTGTTCACCATCACATAATATGGATCAACACGGCCCTACATCTGTTTTAAAATCTGTTTCAAAATTACCAACAGATGAAATCGTAGGTGGGGTTCTCTTAAATCAGAAAGTAAATCCTCAAACGTTAGCCAAAGAAGAAGATAAATTAAAACTAATTGCTTTGTTACGAACATTCTTTAATCGTTTACATGGGTACCATATTCAATACAATGTTGTTTCCAGAGAGACGTTGATTGACGCTCAGAAACATCCTGAAAAACACAGAGATTTAATTGTTCGTGTTGCAGGATACTCTGCATTCTTCAATGTTCTTTCTAAGGCAACCCAAGATGATATTATAGGACGTACTGAGCATACTTTGTAAAATAAAGAGGTTCTTTTTATGGAATTTATGCTTGACACATTAAATTTAGATGAGATTAAAAAGTGGTCTGAAATTTTACCGCTATCTGGGGTAACTTCAAACCCCACTATTGCTAAAAGAGAGGGTTCGATTAATTTTTTTGAGCGAATCAAAGATGTAAGAGAATTGATTGGCTCTGCACCCTCTATTCATGTTCAGGTGATTTCTCAAGATTTTGAAGGTATCTTAAAAGATGCTCATGAAATTCGGAGACAAGCAGGAGATGATGTATTTATCAAAGTACCTGTTACTCCAGATGGATTACGTGCAATAAAGGTGTTAAAAAAAGAGGGCTACCATATTACTGCAACAGCTATTTATACAGTTATTCAGGGATTATTAGCTATTGAAGCAGGAGCGGATTACCTAGCTCCATATTATAACAGAATGGAGAATCTGAACATCGATTCAAATTCTGTCATTCGTCAATTAGCTCTTGCTATTGATAGACAGAACTCTCCTAGTAAGATTTTAGCCGCATCCTTTAAAAATGTAGCACAAGTAAATAATGCTTTAGCTGCAGGTGCGCATGCTGTTACAGCAGGAGCAGATGTTTTTGAATCAGCTTTCGCCATGCCATCTATCCAAAAGGCGGTTGACGATTTTTCTGATGATTGGTTTGTTATTCAAAATAGTCGTTCCATCTAGGTAGAGAGGAAATACATATGAGAATTTTTGCTAGCCCTTCTAGATATATTCAAGGGGAAAATGCCTTGTTTGAAAATGCCAAATCAATATTGGATTTGGGAAATCGTCCTATTCTATTATGCGATCGGTTGGTTTATGATATTGTTGGAAAACGATTTGAAGATTACCTACATAGGTATGGTTTCCATATTGTTCTAGCTCAGTTTAATGGTGAAGCTTCTGACAATGAAATCAATCGAGTTGTTGCCTTAGCTGAGAAAGAGAATTGTGATAGTATTATCGGACTTGGTGGTGGAAAGACGATTGATAGTGCAAAAGCTATTGCAGATTTGATTGAAAAGCCTGTTATTATCGCTCCAACCATTGCATCGACAGACGCACCTGTATCTGCTTTATCTGTTATTTATACAGATGAAGGTGCATTTGATCATTATCTATTTTATTCTAAAAATCCAGATTTAGTTTTGGTTGATACAAAAGTTATTTCACAAGCTCCTAAGCGTTTATTAGCGTCTGGTATTGCAGATGGTTTAGCAACTTGGGTTGAGGCGCGTGCAGTCATGCAGGCAAATGGAAAAACTATGTTAGGACAACAACAAACGTTGGCTGGAGTTGCAATTGCGAAGAAATGTGAAGAAACGCTGTTCGCAGATGGTTTACAGGCCATGGCAGCTTGTGAGGCTAAAGTTGTGACACCAGCATTAGAAAACATTGTTGAAGCTAATACTCTATTGAGTGGTTTAGGTTTTGAAAGTGGAGGATTGGCTGCGGCGCATGCAATTCATAATGGTTTTACTGCATTGACAGGTGACATTCATCATTTAACACATGGTGAAAAAGTAGCTTATGGAACCTTGGTACAACTTTTATTGGAAAATAGACCAAAAGAAGAACTTGATAAGTATATTGAGTTTTACAAAAAAATTGGTATGCCAACAACTCTAAAAGAAATGCATTTAGATCAAGTTGGATATGATGATTTAATCAAAATTGGTAAACAAGCAACTATGGAGGGTGAGACAATCCATCAGATGCCGTTTAAGATTTCGCCTTCAGATGTTGCACAAGCCATTATCGCTGTAGATGCATATGTAAATTCGCAATAAACAATAAGGACTACTGTTTTACAAATGGTAGTCTTTTATTTATCATCATATTGTATCCGAAGCTCTTTATAAATCAGGAAGCAATACAGGTTGTCAGATATTTATTGTAAAAACATTAATTAGTATTCCAGTTTTATCTTCGGTCTAAAATGAGTATTTTGTGCTATACGAGATAAGCTTCTTGGTTTACTCCTTGATTTTCTGCATAATAATGGGATAAAAAGTGGGAGATAGAGCAATTCATAGTTATCAAAATTAATGAAATACAGTATACAGTTTTTTCTTTTAACACATTTCAAATTCCCTCAAAAATGGTATAATAGTAACATCACAAAATTGGAGAGAGACCATGAGTTTTTACAATCATAAAGAAATTGAGCCTAAGTGGCAGGGCTACTGGGCAGAACATCATACATTTAAGACAGGAACAAATGCATCAAAACCGAAGTTTTATGCGCTTGACATGTTCCCTTATCCGTCTGGAGCGGGTCTGCACGTAGGACACCCAGAAGGTTATACAGCAACGGATATCCTCAGTCGTTACAAACGTGCGCAAGGCTACAATGTCCTTCACCCAATGGGTTGGGATGCCTTTGGTTTGCCTGCAGAGCAATACGCCATGGATACGGGGAATGACCCAGCAGAATTTACAGCTGAGAACATTGCCAACTTCAAACGCCAAATTAATGCACTTGGATTTTCTTACGACTGGGATCGTGAAGTCAACACAACAGATCCAAACTACTACAAGTGGACTCAGTGGATTTTCACCAAGCTTTATGAAAAAGGCTTGGCCTATGAAGCTGAAGTGCCAGTAAACTGGGTAGAAGAATTGGGAACTGCCATTGCCAACGAAGAAGTTCTTCCTGACGGAACATCTGAGCGTGGGGGTTATCCAGTTGTCCGCAAACCAATGCGCCAATGGATGCTCAAAATCACGGCCTATGCAGAGCGCTTGCTCAATGACTTAGATGAACTAGATTGGCCGGAGTCTATCAAGGATATGCAACGCAACTGGATTGGGAAATCAACTGGTGCCAATGTAACTTTTAAAGTTAAGGGAACAGATAAGGAATTCACAGTATTTACTACTCGTCCTGATACTCTTTTCGGTGCGACTTTCACTGTCTTGGCTCCTGAGCATGACTTGGTTGATTCAATCACAAGTTCAGAGCAAGCAGAGGCAGTAGCAGACTACAAACATCAAGCCAGCCTTAAATCAGACTTGGCTCGTACCGACCTTGCCAAAGAAAAAACTGGTGTTTGGACAGGTGCATATGCTATCAACCCTGTTAATGGCAAGGAAATCCCAATCTGGATTGCGGACTATGTGCTTGCTAGTTACGGTACAGGTGCCGTTATGGCTGTACCAGCCCATGACCAACGTGACTGGGAATTTGCTAAACAATTTGACCTTCCAATTGTAGAAGTGCTTGAAGGTGGAAATGTAGCAGAAGCTGCCTATACAGAGGATGGTCTTCATGTCAATTCAGACTTCCTAGATGGATTGAACAAAGAAGAAGCGATTGCTAAGATCGTGGCTTGGTTGGAAGAAAAAGGCTGTGGTCAAGAGAAGGTTACCTACCGTCTCCGCGATTGGCTCTTTAGCCGTCAACGTTACTGGGGTGAGCCAATTCCTATTATTCATTGGGAAGATGGAACTTCAACAGCTGTTCCTGAAAATGAATTGCCACTTGTCTTGCCTGTAACCAAGGACATCCGTCCTTCAGGTACTGGAGAAAGTCCGCTAGCTAACTTGACAGACTGGCTTGAAGTGACTCGTGAAGATGGCGTTAAGGGTCGTCGCGAGACCAACACAATGCCACAATGGGCAGGTTCAAGCTGGTACTACCTCTGCTATATTGACCCGCACAATACTGAGAAATTGGCCGATGAGGAGCTCCTCAAACAATGGTTGCCAGTAGATATCTACGTGGGTGGTGCAGAGCATGCCGTTCTTCACTTGCTTTATGCTCGTTTCTGGCACAAATTCCTCTATGACCTCGGTGTTGTTCCAACTAAGGAACCATTCCAAAAACTCTTTAACCAAGGGATGATTTTGGGAACCAGCTACCGTGACCACCGTGGGGCTCTTGTGGCGACTGACAAGGTTGAAAAACGTGACGGTTCCTTCTTCCATGTAGAAACAGGTGAAGAGTTAGAGCAAGCGCCAGCTAAGATGTCTAAATCGCTCAAGAACGTGGTTAACCCTGACGATGTGGTGGAACAATACGGTGCCGATACCCTTCGTGTTTATGAAATGTTTATGGGACCACTTGATGCTTCGATTGCTTGGTCAGAAGAAGGTCTGGAAGGAAGCCGTAAGTTCCTTGACCGTGTTTACCGCTTGATTACAAGTAAAGAAATAGCTGCGGAAAACAATGGCGCTCTTGACAAAGTTTACAACGAAACTGTTAAAGCTGTCACAGAACAAATCGAATCCCTCAAATTCAACACAGCCATTGCCCAACTTATGGTCTTTGTCAATGCAGCTAACAAGGAAGACAAGCTTTATGCAGACTACGCCAAAGGCTTTATCCAATTGATTGCACCATTTGCGCCTCACTTGGCAGAAGAGCTCTGGCAAACAGTTGCAGCAACAGGTGAGTCAATCTCTTATGTGGCTTGGCCAACTTGGGACGAAAGCAAATTGGTTGAAGACGAAATCGAAATTGTCGTCCAAATCAAAGGTAAAGTCCGTGCCAAACTCATGGTCGCTAAAGACCTATCACGAGAAGAATTGCAAGAAATTGCTCTAGCGGATGAAAAAGTCAAAGCAGAAATTGACGGTAAGGACATCGTGAAAGTAATTGCGGTACCGAATAAATTGGTTAACATTGTTGTGAAATAAGAAATGAATCCTTCAGAGTAGAATCTGGAGGATTTTTTATTTGACAGGAAGTTTCTGTTTTGTTAATATGATTAACAAAGGAAAGAAAGATTATGGATAAAAAAGAATTTATTGCATTTAATAATCGTTTCAATAGATTTATTTTAGCGTTTGATCAGTTAAAAAAAAATCAACATAAAAGTGGTGTTGACAAATCCGTTACGTTGAATGAGGTACATTTGATTGTTGCGATTGGGAAAAATCAGCCCTTAAATCTAGTAAAATTATCTGAATTATTAGAAGTTTCAAGAAGTGCAATAACTCAAAGTGTTAGGAGATTGATTCAAAAAAATTTAGTTGTTTTTGATTTTGACCCGAATAATGGGAAAAATAAATATTTGAGATTATCTGAAAAAGGCATCGAAATTTTTAAAATCCATAAGGAGCAACAAGCATATATTGAAAAATCAATCTTTTCAGTTTTAAACAACTATAGTGAGGTGGAACTTAAAACAGTTGTGAAATTGATGGATGATATTGAAAAGGTGTGGGGAGAATTACCGTGGTAAAAGTCACGGTAAATTTCAAATATAATTGTTAAGCGAGTTAACAAAAAGGAGAAGATATGACTGTAAACATAGAACTGATTTCACAAACAGATTTAGCAGATGAATCTTTTTATATTGCTATCAATGGTTTAGAACCAAGGGCAATGTATTGTGTAGAAATGTACCTGTCTGATTATTACTGTATAAATGCTCCCTTGCTTTTAGATCATGATGTTATATGGAAATCAACCGCAATTTTTTTATCTGATCAGGACGGTATGATTGATACCTCTCAGACAGCATCTATTTCGGGATCTTATAAAGGGGTTTCAGAAATGGGATTATTCTTTAATGCGAAACCGTTGAAGAATAGGAAAAGGAGATTACCGAGTTCTCTTGATAGAATTCCATTACGAGATTGTTTTGGTGTTGAAATTAAAATCAAGCTGGGGAAAGATGTGGTCGCGGAGCAAAGTTTCGTAAGGCGTTATATGAATCTAGGAGTAAGATATCAAGATATCTATGACAAGCATTTTCAAGGTCGATTATTCTATGATGAAAAGTTAAGAAGGGCGCCAGCCGTGATTATTGTTAGCGGTAGTGAGGGAAGAATTGAAAAAGCTCAGAATATTGCCCAACTTTTATCTTCAAGAGGCTATATTTGTCTTGCAATAGCTTATTTTGGTTTAGAGGGATTATCTCAAAATTTAGAACGAATTCCGATAGAATGTCTGGAAGAGGCGAAAGATTTTCTATACCATCATCCTCAAGTTGATAATACAAAAATAGGAATATATGGTCGCTCTAAAGGAGCAGAGCTTGTTCTGGCTGGACAAAGTATTTTGGAAGATGTGCAATGTTTGGTACTCAATTCCCCCTCAAATGTAATATTTGAGGGAATAAAGGGAAAACTAAACTCTCATTCATCTTCTTGGACATATTTGCAAAAAGAACTTCCGTATCAAAAATTTCAGTTAGGAAATTATTTGTTAAACAAGTTTTTTGGAAAACACATTCCTGAAGATAGTAGGGCTCAGATTGATGTGAGTAAAATTGCCTCTCCTTTATTATTACTAGGAAGTGATGTTGATGAAATATGGAATGCATCATCCGCGATAGATGATATTATTTCACAATATAAAGGGGAATCCATTTTGTTTAAAAAATATCATGAAACAGGGCATATGTTGACGATTGCTTATCAACCGAATCATCGTTATCGAAAAGATTGGCGCTTATTAATGAAAGAAAGTGTAGACTCATGGTTTGCCACGATAAATTATTTTGATACACATCTGAAAAATTTGTAGATAGTGCTGAACCGTACTATAATAGTCCCAACTAAGATAAAAACACAGTTCTGGTTGGTAGTCCAGTCTAAAAAAGCAATTGTTCAAACAAGAGAGATTTGAACTCAAACAGTAAAAACGTAGAGAGAAGCATAAGGGACATTAACTCACTCGTTCCCATATTTGATTATTCCTCCATAAAGTGGATGGATGATTTTTATAAGAGGAGTTTGCATTATTGAATAGAAAACCAAGTGTTTCCTAAAATTTTCATTGAGATATGTTATACTATATTCAATAAGTGAATAAGGAGAAAGCTATGCCAGTAAACGAATATGGTCAGATGATTGGTGAGGCAATGGAAGATTACACACCCGGTGCACTGCCTTCCATTGATTTCTTAGAAGGGCGTTATGCTCGGATAGAGGCTCTTTCCGTGGACAAGCATGCGGAGGATTTATTAGCTGTTTATGGCCCTGATACGCCTCGGGAGATGTGGACCTACCTCTTTCAGGAGCCAGTGGCAGATATGGAGGAACTGGTCAGCCTTTTAAATCAGATGTTGGCTCGTAAGGATCGTTTTTACTATGCCATCATAGACAAGGCGACTGGTAAGGCTTTGGGAACTTTTTCTCTCATGCGTATTGACCAGAATAACCGAGTAATAGAAGTGGGAGCTGTCACTTTTTCTCCAGAGCTCAGGGGGACACGGATAGGAACAGAAGCTCAGTATCTTTTGGCTCGCTATGTCTTTGATGAGCTTAACTATCGTCGCTATGAGTGGAAATGCGATGCTCTTAACCTGCCATCAAGACGAGCTGCGGAGCGTTTGGGATTTATTTATGAAGGAACCTTCCGTCAGGCAGTGGTTTATAAGGGGCGTACGAGGGATACGGATTGGTTGTCTATGATTGATAAGGACTGGCCCAAAGTCAAAGATCGTTTGGAAACGTGGTTGGTTCCTGAAAACTTTGATAAAAATGGACGACAGTACAAGAGCTTGAGAGAGTTTTAAGAGGTGTTGACATGATCACTATTAAAAAGCAAGAAATTGTCAAGTTAGAGGATGTTTTGCATCTCTATCAGGCTGTCGGTTGGACAAATTATACCCATCAACCAGAGATGCTGGAGCAGGCCTTATCTCATTCATTAGTAATTTATCTGGCACTTGATGGTAATGCTGTAGTGGGCTTGATTCGTTTGGTTGGAGATGGTTTTTCATCAGTATTGGTTCAGGATTTAATCGTTTTACCTAGCTATCAGCGCCAAGGGATTGGTAGTGCCCTAATGAAAGAGGCTTTAGAGGATTACAAAGATGCCTATCAAGTCCAGCTGGTAACAGAACAGACAGAAAGAACCTTGGGCTTCTATCGTTCTATGGGCTTTGAAATCTTATCCACCTATAATTGTATAGGAATGATTTGGATAAACAGAGAAAAATAATAAAACTTGTTTTTTCTTAAGCAAAGTTTAAGGATGGTCTAGTATCATATAGTCATTAAATAAAGACCTCCTAACTTTATTTAATGAAATCCTAAAACTTTTTTTCATCATAATCTCCTAATGAAGTCACCCAATCAGGTGGCTTTTTTTGGCGTGGGTAGGTGCTGGAGATGGAGATTTTTTCAGAATGGTAGAATTTGAGAAAAGTTAAGCTAGTTTTAAGCTTCGTCTTGTATCATATAGTCATTAAATAAAGACCTCCTAACTTTATTTAATAAAATCCTAAACTTTTCTTTTTCATAATAATCTCCCTTAACTCCACCCAATCAGGTGGAGTTTTTTGGCTCTATTTCAGGCTTTTTGGGACTATTTTAAAAATCATTTTCCGATAACTTTTACTTAATCTTATAAACTTTATTGGACAGATTCTAAAGTTGGAGAAGCTGAATTGATGAAGATATAAACCTTTGACAAATTTTGTGAACTGTGGGATAATGGAGAAGAATTAAGGATTAGTTCAATATCATGGACTAGAAAAGACCCCAAGCTAACTTCCACATTAAGCTTGGGGTCTTTTTTGACACTATCTATCTTTATTTAGCCATTTATCGACTAAGCGAAGAACAACACCGACCACAATTGGTCCGATGATAGTTTTAAGGATTAGTTCCATCATGGGCTATCTCACCTCCTTTCGTAGGCGGTGTAGCAGTGCCGAACAATATTATATCATAAAATACTATACTCTCTCAGTAGGACAGAGTGATTTTATATTTGGAAAGGAGGCAGTTATAGATTATTTGCTCCTTCTCCCAGTAATTTTTTTAGCAGTAGGAGGAATTCGCATTCTTTTATGGAGACTCTTTCTTATTGCCAGTGGACTTTTCCTGATTGGTTTTGTCAGTTTTCTTATTTTCGTGGAGGGCTATGGAATATATTTGTTCTTTACAGAGACCGAACTTTATACGGAAGATTTAGCACAGAATGGATTATTTGGTTTTACGACTTTCTTTATCATCTTTAATCTTGCTTTGCTTGTCTTGGCAGGCTGGGCAGGGTATAAGTGGAAGATAAGATTAAAAAAATGGAGAAAACTCTAATGGTTCTTCTCCATTTTTTTATCTAATTGGTAATGTTGAAGATCGGAAGTGAAATGATACTTTCAAAGAATTCATTTTGGACACTAGCAAACGAAATAGAGCCCTGATGCAAATCAACAATTTGTTTTGAAATTTTTAGCCCAATTCCAGTCGTTCTAATTTTAGAAATATCAATGTTTTTAAAAGATAATTCATTAAGTTCAGCAATTTTTTCTGGTGAAGCTCCCTGTCCATTATCTTTGATTTCGACAATTACATTTGTATCTTTTTTGAATAAGTAGATTCTTATTGTGCACCCCTTTTCGTTATGTAAAACAGAGTTGTAGATGATATTATGGATAACTCTCGTGATTAAAAACTGCTCAATCATGATAGATTGATTAACAAGTGAATAATCGTAATCAAATTCAAATTCAAATTCATTCCAGATTTCTTGATTTAAAATATGGATGAGAATGTCTTTGAAGAAGGGGATAATTTTTGTTTCAGTCTGATTTAATTGAAGATGACCGGATGAAAGGCGAGCTACTATATTTAAGTCATTTAAAATATTTTGGATGTAATAGGATTCCGTCAATATTGGGCGAATATGTTTTTTAGACTGTGTATCTAGTTCAGAATCATTTAACAAGGACGCATTAGAAATGATGACAGAAAGAGGTGTTTTGATGTCGTGTGCAACACCTGAAATCCATTGCTCTTTAAAGACTTCATTCTCTTTGAGTAGAGTATCGGTTTGATTAATTGCAGTTGTAAGATATTCTAGTTCTGATATAGAATTTATTGGATTTTTCAAACCATCTGGGAGATTCTGAATAGCAGTTACAAGAGGCGCAATTTTACGATTGATATGCGTCACACCATAGTAGTAAAGAAAAGCGAAATAAAGGCAGTTGAAAAGCAATACTCCAAATGCTACTAGTGGAATCAGGCGAATACTATCTATATCTAAGTAATTATAACTATAACGAGCAATTTTATCTTTTGGAAAACCAACAACAATGATGTAGTCACCTTTTATCTGACTAAAAACAGGATAATCTGAAAGATAATAGCGAGAAAACTGTAAAATGTCCCCATAGTCAAATTGCGAAGGAACTTCTGTAGGTTTATACTGTTCGTACACCTGTTTTCCAGTCTGCTTATCCAATACCATGAGCCATAACTTTTGTTCTTTTAGACTAGAGATATCATTTTTAGGTATGTGGACGTTATTTTTTGTGATGGTAATGTGTTCAGAAATTATTTTCACAGTCTCAGTAGCAGTTTGCTTTTCCCTAATGTAGAAAACAAAACTGGCAATTAGAATAATATTGGTAATAAAGATAATGATTGAAAAAATGATAAATTTCTTTAGTGAATACCTTAAAATTTTGGTTTGGTTCATAATCATGATAACAATTTATATCCCAGCCCTTTAGCTGTCTTTAAATATTGAGGTTTTGAAGGATTTTCTTCTATTTTTTCTCGAATTTTCCGAATATGTACAGTCAAAGAGTTTTCATAACCAAAGCTATCCACTCCCCAAATCGTATCACAGAGAGATTCGGTTGAAACGATGTAATTTTTATTATCGTAAAGTTTTTTCAAAATCTGAATTTCAATTGGCGTAATAGAAATTTCTGCTCCATTTTTTTGTACTGTTGCATTCCGAAAACTCACCAAAGTCTGTCCAATCTGTATTGCTTCCTGTTCTGATTTATAGCTTCTCCGGAGCAGAGCCATAATACGATAGATAAGATTTTTTGGAATGAAGGGTTTCATGACATAATCATCACCACCAGCATTGAAACCAGCTACCTCATCTTCAGGATTATTTTTGGCAGTCAGAAAGAGGATAGGAGTATCGCCTTTTTTTCGGATATGTTTTGCTAATGTGTAGCCATCACCATCGGGGAGCATAATGTCCAAAAGGAAAAGGTCGAACTGTTCTGTTTCAATCATGTCCAAACTAGATTCTATATCATAGGCTGATGTTAGATTGGAAAATCCGTAGGCAGTGAGAATATCTCTTATGGAAGAGTTTAAAATTTTATCGTCATCAATGATAAGGATGTGCTTATTCAGGAGTTGTTGTTCGAAATTCATAATCTTACCTCGCTTATCTATATTATACCATTTAAAAGAATGAAAAAAGCAAGATACTTTAATCTTAATGTAAAATTAAGGTTAGCTTAGTTTAAAATTAATCTAGTATGTCTATAATAAAGACATAACCTAGATAGAGATACTTATCAAATAAATTTTAATCAGTGAGGTATTTCCAAATGGCTAAAAAACAAATGAATCTCGTTGAGATTGAAGTAATGAAATCTCTTCAAGAATTAACTCTTGAAGAACTTGATAACGTTCTTGGTGCTGGTAGTGGAATAATTCATTTTATTCAGACAAAACAATGGTAATAGTGAGTCACCAATTAGATATTGTGAATTATGTTGATTCTATCATTTTTGTTGATAAGAGTAGTGGAGACGTTATCAAAGATACTCATGATAATTTGATTTATAGAAATCAAAATTATAGAAAATTATTTGGCTTAAAGGAGGAAGTTCATAATGATTAGTAATGTTTTACAGATAAAAAACTTACAAAAGGGATTTAAGGATACTCAGGTAGTTAACCTTAGTTCCTTATCAGTTCAACAAGGTGAGATTTATGGTTTTCTAGGTCCAAATGGAGCTGGGAAAACAACCACCATGAAGATGATTTTGTCTTTGATTTCTCCTACAGCTGGGGATATTGAAGTGTTCGGTCAATCTATAGGTACGGACAAGCAGTATCTTAATCAGATTGGCTCTATGATTGAAGAACCGTCTTATTATCCTAATTTGACAGGCTATGAAAATCTCTTGGTCTTCCAAAAAATCCTTGGATTTGATAAGAAAAATATTCAGGAAACCTTGAAAATTGTGGGGTTAGATCAACCTAAAAACAAGAAAAAATTGGTTAAAGATTATTCTTTGGGTATGAAACAGCGCTTGGCTTTAGCCTTTGCCTTAGTCAAGAAACCGCGTTTGTTGATACTGGATGAGCCAACAAATGGGCTAGACCCAGCAGGGATTCATGAAATTCGGGAACTGATTATCAAGTTGGCAAAAGAACAGGGCATTACTGTCTTCATCTCTACCCATATCCTTTCTGAAGTAGAGCATATAGCTGACCGTGTGGGGATTATCAATCATGGTCAACTGGTTTACGAGGGAGAAATTCGTAAAATTCAGTCCAATAAATGGCTGGAAGTGCGTGGGGATTTTAGAGGTCGACGTGAAGTCATTAGCCAAGTGTTATTTGGTTATCCGTGCAAGATGTTGGAGATACAAGAGGATAAACTCAAGCTGACTAACCTTGCCGATCAGCAGATTTCTAGTTTGTTACGAGATTTAATAGTCGAGAAAGTTCCAATTTATGAAGTGAAGCAAGAACAAGAAACCTTGGAATCTATCTTCCTTAACTTAACCAAGGAGTGAGTCTTATGTTGAATAATTTGTCTATTGAATTGCTCAAGGCAAAACGAACCAAATCCTTCCTCATTAGCATACTAGTTATGGGAGTTGGATTTGCTTGGGCAATTGCAGCCGCTACACGCTACCTAAGTAATCCAGACATGCACCAGATTAGCCTAATTTTCTATATGATAAAAGAAGTAAATGGCTTGATTCTCCCTATTGTGATTTCTCTCTTTGTATCGCGGATTGTCAAGAACGAGAAGGAGGGCAACACTTTCAAACTGCTTTTGGCAAATGGTGAAAATGTACGACATATCTTTCTGAGTAAGCTTGGCCTGACCATGTTCATTTTGACCTTTCTCGCTTTTTTGGAGGGAGTAGTAGCCCAGTTAATTGCAATCTTATCAGGTCTAGAAATGCCTTTTAGCTTAATCCTCTGGCAAATCGTCATTTTCTTGCTAGCTTCTTTTGTCTTAACCTGTCTGTTTTTGACTTTGCAGTTTTTACTGAAGAAGCAGGCATTGATACTGGCATTAGGGATTTTCGGAGGATTTCTTGGTGTTGGATTTGGTCATGCACCAGCTTTTCTACAGCTGATTCTCCCTTTTGGTGGTATAGGATATCTGTCTCTGGTGGATTATCAGCAAGTCGCCAGTCAAGTGAGTTATGTTTTTGCGACAAACCTAGGATTTAAATTATTTACATATTTGCCAATAGCCCTAATCTATCTCTTCTTATCTCTCTATTTGGTTGAAAAGAAAGGAGGCAAGCTATGATGTCTTATCTATCAGTAGAATGGCGGAAAACTAAAAAATTTTCCATGTTGATGATTGGTATTTGCTTCTTAGCTTTTTGTAGCCTTATTGGTCTTGGGATTTACTTTGGTGCAGCTTATTCTATGGTTGAAGAAAGTGAAAAAGTGCCTGTTTTATGGGGACAATTGACCTTCTATTATAGCCAGCTTTTCTTTCCGATCTTGGTCAGCCTTTATGTAGCCATGATGTTAGGAAAAGAGTTTGATAGAAAAAATATTGAATTTCTCAGAGCTAATAATGTCAGTCTTGGGAAATTATTGTTGGCAAAAGAAATAGTAATTATCTTGTTTATTGCTGTTTTACAGTTGTTCTTGTTTGGTATTTTTTATGTCAGTGCTCACCTAGCTCATTTAGAAATTTCTAATTTGTTCACCTATCTCAAGTGGGATTTATTGGGAATTTTTGGAACAATTAGTATGATGGCAGTACAGTTTTTTGTGACAGCTAAAACTCGTGTTTTCAGTAAATCTGTGGGAATTGGTGCTATTGGTACTTTCGTAGGATTTATGATGATTTTTGTATCAGATAAATTATCTTTAATCTATCCCTACTCCCAAGCTATGGTGGCAATGCGGTCACGAAATTTGATAGACTTTAATTTAGTGGAAATATTGCTGTTTATCATTGTAAATATTCTTCTATGGGGGATTTTTCATACATTGAGTAATAAAGAATTGCATAAGTAATGTGAAGACTCTTTGGAGTCTTTTTCTTGTGATAAAAGCTCCAAGATTTATCCGGTATGCTTGACCTAGTTTTTATAGAAAGAAGGTCTAATTATCAATTAGAAGAAGCTTTGGTACAGGGATTTCAAACACCTGAAGAATACCAAGCCTACAAGGAACTAAAGGAACATTATGAGGAAGTGACGGGGGATTACAGCTTTTCTAAACGAGAACTCACTAGTCAATTGGAAATCTCTCTTCAGAATCATCGAGGTGTGGACTTTGAAGAACATGAAAAAGAGGAGTATTTGGACTTA